>DATKWR010000289.1:0-5108 GCA_035529475.1 Sedimentisphaerales bacterium
CGCCCTTTGTGTTTTCTTTTGCTCCTTTGCTTTTCCTTTTTAATGGACGCTTTCGCTGTAGGGATTGTCTCCTCAGTTTTCTTTGATAAACTAGGATAATCTCGTGACAGCAAATACCCAAGTTTGTGTCGGGATTCATCCTTATCGACCCAATCCTCCGCAGCGTTTCGCAATTCAGGTGTAGCAGAACTTCCCGCTATCAGACGGTAAAGACACTGTAGGTATGCGACGCCCTCATAGCATTCTAAGTCAAAGACATAATCTATGAAATTAATGATTTCTGCCCAATTCTCATTGCGGTACGCATCAAGACACAACATACTATCATAAGAGTTGTAAGCATTCACCCAATGTCCTTGAATAAAGGAGAGAAATGCTGAATTCAGATAGTACACAACCGACACTCTGCTTATGGGCTCTTGACCAGACTCCCGTATCTCATCAATTTTCGATTTCGTTCGTTGCATAAGTTCGACAGCCCCGTCTGTATCACCAGTTAAGAATCTCATTCGCGATAAAGAGATCGCAACCAAAGGGGATTCATCAAAATAACACATGGCAGTCTCTGCAAAATCGCTTATTTCCACCAGCGTGTCATATGCAGGCACCTTCTTAAAAGAGAATTCCGTTCGCCGCAGACGCGCATTCATGTCTAACAAGCGAATTTGAGCTCGAGGTACATCAGTGGGGCCGATTGTCGAAGAAAGCGACTGATCAAGATGCTGTGAAATCACGGCAGCGTCATTATATTTCTCTTCCAAGTAGTAATAGGCTGCCACAACCAATAACAACAGGTTGTGAAGGTCGACGGCCTGAGCATTCAGGATAGCACCAAGATTACGGTCCACCTTTCTGGCAATCAGGAATTGATGTGGCAAAAGAGTCTGAAGGAAACGCCTTTCAGCTTCCTCGGTCATTACTTCGACCCTGAATGTAGGGACAGAAACCATGCTGCTGCGGCTTCCTCCCTGAATTGCTGGCGATTGCCGTACGGTTGTCAATATCGAAAAGCCATAGCCCTTCATGTATTTATTTGCATATTCGTCCGTCAAGACACTTCTCGGCGGAACAAAACGAAGCGTCACGCGATTCTTGATATGCTTATTCGCCAGCAGATCTCTCAATGTCTTCTGTGTGCGTTTCCAGTCTGCAATGTTGACGTTGTGTCCATCATAAGCAAGGCCTATTTTTGGACGACAACCTGTTCGAAGATAAAGTTGCGTTGTAATAATCCATACAATAAAGAACAGTAAAGGGACACACACCAAACAAACGATGTGCCACCATTGCATATTCGTCTTAGTAGGGTCTTCAGGGAGTGAGGGGACACATTCAAGTAGAATCAGCGAATAAGCTACGCAGAGGCCAAGTAGAGCAGCCCACAATCCTCCTTTTCTACTCAGCCAAGGACCAAGTGATGAAAAACTAGGTAAGAGTTTGAGTAACGAGTCCATATCGTCAATATGGCAGAGAAGAAAACAACAGTCTATTAAAATTTAAGTAACACTGTCTAATTAAAATTCTCATTCTCGAAAGCCTTCCCATATAAATCCGTATGTCGTATGTCGCATGCTTGTCCTGAGCAAAGTCGAAGGATCGTATATCGCAAGCTTGCCCTGAGCCAGGCGAAGGGTCTTGGATTCTGACGTAAGAATGAGATTCTTCATTGCGCTACGCTCCGTTCAGAATGACATTGTGAGCTTTTTATACGCTCTTTTTACGGCTAAAACAGGTACGGCGTGACAAAAAAAGGCGATTCGAGGAAGTTTTGCGTTCTTAGGTGTATTCCGCCTTTGGTAATATGATACCCATAAACATGTGAAAACACAATTATATATTTTTCCGCAAAAGGGTGCTAAGAAGCAATTTCTTTCACCACGAAGGCCACTGAGGACCACGAAGAATAGACAGGGTGCGACACGCCGCACCCTACATTTGCCGGCCGGATATCTGGCCCATTCGACAAGCTCAGGACAGGCTTCGGCTGGGGGGTGAGGAACCGAGTTCATTAGTCAGATCCCTCGGCGGTGCTCGGGACGGCTTCGCCGGATTGCCGCGCTGGGCTCGCAATGACACGTTCATTCGCGGCAAAGATGGTGATTCTTTCTACCCACCCTATGCTCTGGGGCGTTGCCCAGAATGGGGGATTTGCCGCGTTGGGGCCAGCAGCATGGCTCCTGTACGCCGTAATCGATTGCGAAAGACCTGCTATGCTGGTGCCAGAAAGCGATAAATCCTGCCTACAATCGTGACATACACCCAAACCGGCTCTAACCGTGAAATTCTTCTTGCCGATTGGGGCCTGTGGGCGTATAGTATCCGGGATTCCATGACGCATCAGGTCGCTCAATGGGGATGCGGTGCAGGGATATATGCCGAAACGCAAAGACATACATAAGATACTGATCATCGGGTCGGGACCGATTGTGATTGGCCAGGCCTGCGAGTTCGACTATTCCGGCGCCCAGGCGTGCAAGGTGCTGCGCAAAGCCGGCTATAAGGTCGTCCTGGTCAACAGCAACCCCGCGACGATCATGACCGACCCGGAGATGGCCGACCGGACGTACATCGAGCCGATTACGCCGGAGATTGTCGAAAAGATCATCGCCAAAGAGAAGCCCGACAGCCTGCTGCCCACGCTGGGCGGGCAGACCGGCCTCAATACCGCCGTAGCGCTGGCGGAGAGCGGCGTGCTGAAAAAGCACAAAGTCCGGATGCTGGGGGCGAACCTAACGTCAATCCGAAAGGCCGAAGAGAGAGACCTTTTCAAGAAAACGATCATCGAGTGCGGGCTGGACGTGCCGAAAAGCGGATACGCCCATTCGTGGCACGAGGCTCAGAAGATCGTCGAATACACAGGGTACCCGGCCATCATTCGGCCCAGCTACACCCTCGGCGGGACCGGCGGCAACGTCGCGTATAACGCCGAGGAGTATGCCGAGTTTATTCACTGGGGCCTGAGCCTGAGTCCGAAGCACCAGGTGCTCGTCGAGGAATCCGTCGTCGGGTGGAAGGAATACGAGCTGGAGGTGATGAGGGATAGAAAAGATAACGTGGTGATAGTCTGTACAATCGAGAATCTCGACCCGATGGGCATTCATACAGGCGATAGCATCACCGTGGCGCCGGCCCAGACGCTCACCGATAAAGAATACCAGATTATGCGCGACGCCTCGCTGAAGATTATCCGGGCCATCGGCGTCGAGACCGGCGGCTCGAACATTCAGTTCGCCGTCAATCCCGCGAACGGCAAGCTCTACGTCATCGAGATGAATCCGAGAGTTTCGCGAAGCTCGGCGCTGGCGTCCAAGGCGACGGGATTTCCCATCGCGAAGATCGCCTCGCTGCTGGCCGTCGGATACACGCTGGACGAAATCCCGAATGACATCACCAAGAAAACCCCCGCCTGCTTTGAGCCGACGATCGACTATTGCGTGGTGAAGTGGCCGCGCTTCACGTTTGAGAAATTCCCAAAGACCAATCCGGAGCTGACCATACAGATGAAATCGGTCGGCGAGGCGATGGCCATCGGCAGGACGTTCAAGGAGGCGCTGCAAAAAGCCGTCCGCTCGCTCGAAATCGACCGCTATTCGCTCGACGGCCGGCACATCGACAGCAGCCTTTCGACACACGAGATTAAAGACAAGCTGCGAACCAATCGCTGGGACCGGCTCTGGTATGTCGCCGAGGCCATTCGCAGAAAAGTGCCGGTTGACGAGGTTTTCTCGCTGACGAAGATCGACCCGTGGTTCCTCAACAACATCAAGGACATCGTCAAGCTCGAAGAAAAGATTAAACAAGCGAAGGCCCGGCGCCCTCGCTCCGGCATTATGGCAGTTGCGGCGGACGTTTTGAAGAAGGCGAAAGAGTACGGCTTCAGCGACAAGTACCTGGGCTACCTGCTCAACGACGAAGAGACCGACGTTCGCAAGCGCAGGCAGGCCCTGCGCATCAACCCGGTTTATAAAACCGTCGATACGTGCGGCGCCGAGTTCGAGGCCACGACGCCCTACCTGTATTCGACGTACGAAGGCGAGTGCGAGGCGAACCCGACCCGGCGAAAGAAAGTCATCATCCTCGGCGGCGGGCCCAACCGCATCGGCCAGGGGATTGAGTTCGACTACTGCTGCGTTCACGCCGCGTTCGCGCTGAGAGAAATCGGCATCGAATCCATCATGATCAACTGCAATCCGGAGACCGTCAGCACCGACTACGACACATCGGACCGGCTGTACTTCGAGCCGCTGACGTTTGAGGACGTCATGTCCGTCGTCGAGAAGGAAAATCCGGACGGCGTCATCGTGCAGTTCGGCGGCCAGACGCCGCTGAAGCTCGCGGTGCCGCTGGAGAAGGCCGGCGTCAAGATCATCGGCACCTCGCCCGACAGTATCGACCGCGCCGAGGACCGCAAGCGATTCAACAAGCTGGTCGAGAAGCTCAAGCTCCTGCAGCCCTTCAGCGGCACCGCCACGACCTACGACGAGACGCTCAGGGTGGCCGAGAAGCTGGGCTTTCCGCTGCTGATCAGGCCCAGCTTCGTCCTCGGCGGCCGCGCGATGCAGATCGTTCACGACGAGCAAGCCCTCAGGGCCTCCGTGCATGAAGCCATCGAAGTCTCGGGCGAACACCCGATCCTGATTGACAAGTTTCTCGATGACGCCACCGAGCTGGACGTCGATGCCATCAGCGATGGCAAGCGCGTCGTCATCGGCGGAATCATGGAGCACATCGAAGAGGCCGGCGTTCATTCGGGTGACAGCGCCTGTTCGCTGCCGCCGGTTTCGATCAGCAAGAAACTGCTGGCGGAAATCAAACGACAGACAAGACTCCTCGCCCTGGAGCTGAAAGTCAAGGGCCTGATGAATATCCAGTTCGCCATCAAGGACGATGATCTCTATATCCTCGAAGTCAACCCGCGGGCGTCCAGGACCATCCCGTTCGTGAGCAAGGCCATCGGCGTTCCCCTAGCCAAGCTGGCCGCCAAGGTCATGACCGGCATGACGCTCGACGAGCTGGGCTTCACCGAAGAAGTGCATCGCAGCCACTTCTGCGTCAAAGAAGCGGTCTTCCCCTTCCTGAAGTTCCCCGGCATCGACACGCTGCTCGGC
>DATKWR010000290.1:0-19873 GCA_035529475.1 Sedimentisphaerales bacterium
TTTCCCGAGAAATGAAAAATCCGCTCCGCCTGATTTCGAGTTGATGATATAGTTGTTGGTTGCTTTGTTTCGATAGCATCGATCATGGCCCATCGGCTCCTCGAGTGTCGCGCCGCGAACTTTGATCTTCGCGCCGCTGTCAAGGTCATACCCATCAAGATTATGGTGCATCCAAACCGCGCCGCATGCGATAAGAATGTCGGGCGATGAATAGTGCAAGTCCTTCATATTTGAATCCGTCTCCCAGATCGTCTCGCCATTGTCCTGGGAAAACACTTTGAGGCTTCTTCCGTCCGCCACGAAGACCTTTCCTTCGTAAAGCACGAGCGTAGGGGACGACCCGGCTCGAACAGATAGAGAATCTCCCATATCAACAGGTGACGATTTCTTCCAAACGACACTACCCTTTTCTCGATCGAGGCACACGAGTTCTTGCGCGGTCTGAAAGAAAACCAGCCGATCGTTCACCGCCAGCGTGGTTCCCTGATAGGCTTTTGTGAGGGCTCCGGCTACCTCCCACATCTTTCGGCCTGTTACTGCATCAATTGCCATGATGACGGACTTCGGATCTTCCTTCGGCATTCTCCTGGGGCTGTAGTACTTCTCATTAAAGGTGTATTCCACCCTGTAATGGTCCATCGTATCCCCATAAGGCCGCATGCGGTCTCCTACAATAAGATAGAGCGCATTATCAAAAAGGATGATCTCCTGCGTGTTGTTCGTTCCACTATAGGTCCTGAGGATTTCACCAGTTCTGGCGTCAAATTCAGAGACCGGCGCGGTTATCCCGAGCGTCGCGTACACGCGGTCACCGACAGCTACGAGTCTCCGGGTAAGCTGGACGGGAGTTGCTTTCACGAAATGGGTTATTACTTCCCAATTGGGCAATGGGTGTCTCCAAAGCTCAATGCCGTTGAACGCGTCTCTGGCGATAAGGGTGTATTTGGCCGGCATCCTGCTCAATTGAATCGGCGCGCGGTCTTCGATAGTAAAGATCCTTCCCTTTGCGGAAACGGCGCAGGTCGTTCCGGCCAGCGTCGTGTGGCTCCGGGACCAAAGCGGTTTGCCGACCCACTGAAGTCCTTGTGGCGGCGCCACCACATCATCGTCTGCAACGGCATTGTTGCTGGGGTCGTGCAGGTAATGGGTCCACTCATCAATTTTGTCAGGCCAGGGCTTCACTATCTTCTCGCCGTCAATAAAGGCGACGCCCAAAGGCTGAAGCACCCGCACGATCTCTTTCCGCGCTACGCCTGTCGAAGCCTGTGCAATGATAAGATTTGCCGTATTGTCGATGTAGGGCAGATCCTTACCGTTGAAATGCCTTGTCGATATCCTGCCGTAATCACCGTGTGAACGAATGTTGGCACGGGCTTTTGCAATATCTTCGCTGTCCCGATCCAGTCCCTGGACAATATTATCGTTGTCAGATCCAAGTTGCACGATGAGGTCCCCCGCGTCGCAGTCTATGTGGATGATAAATCCTCGTTCGTTATTCATATGATCAAGGTACTGCCTTGCGGCCATGTCCTGAGCAGAGCTGCTCGACGAGAACAACACAAGAAAGAATACTGCCCAAACAACTGGTTTCATCAGTTACTTCTTTCGTGAATCAAGGATAAACCTGCAATCCACTGACGTTGATTTTTGTTCCCTGAGAATTGGCGTTCTTGTGAGCCAGGACAGTCACGCGAATCGTGTGTTCGCCGCTACCCAAATCGCTTATCGACCACCTGAAGGGCACTTCACTCTGATCGAGCCGTCCTACATGAACGTCGGTGTAGCCGTACTGATCGACTTCCGCCACAACGTTGCCGTCAATTCTCACCATTGCCTTACCGGAATCCAGATGCCGGAGTCCTTCCCAAACCAGGGTGCTTCCTTTGAAAGCAGTCTCGAAATAGCTGCCCGGTTCCTGGGCGAGAAACAATGCCCCATCCCGCTGCCAATCACCGTGGAAGCTCAGTTCCTTGGCAAGAATGCGAACGCCTCGGGGGCGCTCGAAATACATCCGGTAGTACTCGCCCGCTCTGATGTCGTAAAAGGGGCGCATGACTTGATTGGTGTGGAGCTTTATCGCCCGGTTAACCGGCACTATTCTCGACGAGCCGGACGGATAAGTCAGTTTATAATCCTGCGAGAGAATCCAGTCCGCTGGAAGTCTCAAGTCGCTCTCGGTAGGGACGGCTCCTTCGCAATCGCGCGCCGTGGCCGCAACCATGACGACCGGCCCGCGGAGGATGGCGATTGGTGAGGCGTTGCCCACCAGTGGCTCAAATCGCGGCGCAAGGTCGAATTCAAGCCGGACGGTTGCTTCGGAATCCCAGTGCCGTTCAATGGCGGCCCATTGGCCTGGGATGGTCTTGATTTCAAGTGGTTCATTATCCAGTTGAACATCTACTCCTTTCGTTGCCCATTGTGGAACGCGGAATTTGAGCCCGAAATGTCCGGGACGCCTTGGTTTAACATGGATCTTGACCACGCCGTCTTCCGGGAACAACGTTTCCTGTATCACTGTAACCAGGCCGTTTGGGCTTCGCCACTCTACTTTGGAAGGAACAAAAAGGTTCACGTAGAGGTTTTCCGGATCATGGTAGTAAATGAGATTGTGATAGTCCGTTACGGCCATGGGAAGCGAACCCTGGCAACAGAACCATACGGTGAAAAGCGATTTCTGGGCACCGTACAAGTGGTATTTGGAACCGTACATGATCATCCCGTCCTTGTTCATGGGGATCATGGCGCCCACGCCGTTGTACACCAGTCTCTCTATCCAATCACCATAGCGCGCCTCGCCGGTAGAGGTCTGGAGATATCGCGACAGTTTGAATGCGGCCCACGAACCGCATGAGGTTTCGAAGTGGAACTTCACATCGCCGTTCGAGTCTCCGCGCTGGAAACCCAATATAGTTTCCGGCATCCCGTCCGGCACGACGAATTGTTCCTCAGGTCCGTAGCCGCCGGTGGCATAGAGCTGCGTGTTCTTCAGAAACGTATAAGTGTTAACAATTGTGTCCAGATAACGTTGCTCACCGGTTACACGGTACGCCATAGCCGCACTGCTGAGGGTGTTGACGTGGCTATAGGCGTGATAGCTTTCGTGTCGCGGATTGGTCTTTAGGATAGCCTGAAAAGGCGATTCACCGCGGGCGAAGATGCCCCAATAGTCCGTGTACTCCCAGACCCTCGCGAAATTGTAATAGCGTTTTTCGCCCGTCAACTCGTATGCGCGGTATAGATTTTCTGATAAGGTATACCACTCTCCAGCCGGTCCGGCGAATGGTTTAGAGCGGTCCAGCTCACGCTCGGCCCAGTCCGTGATCTTTGCGAGATATGTGAGGGCGTCTTCGCTTCCGATATACTCGTACATGTCCACCAAACCACCGACGAATTTTTCATAGATGTAATGGCTTGCATCGGACTTCGTGCTGTAGTAAAAGGAACCGTCATCAGAAATTGTCTTCCCCCATTCATCCATGAGATACGTGGCTTTATTCCGAATGGCCGTATTGCCCGTGACCTTATACATACGCGCAAAGCCGCTGAGCCACTGCCCAAAACTGAGGGGTCGGGCGCTGTATGCACCGCCGATCTCTTTGCCAGGCGCCAGTTTGCCTTCCCTTTCACGAAAACCTTTCAATATATCGTTGTCTCGGAGGGCCATGTAGAAATCCCTGACTTGCTCGAATTGTGCTTTGAGGGGCCCGTCGAGCAGTTGGACACCATCATAATTGAACGGTTGGATGCGCCCGCCCGGATCGCCCTCAACGCCAGCGCAAAGCGCAGTGGCGCACAGGATCATTGTCGGTATCACAATCAGTTTTGCTATGCCGCGGCCGATAAGAGTCATTTTTTACCTCCTCGATCGCCACCTGTGGCAGATTGCTTTATTCGTCCTTGTTTTCGTAAAGCGTTGATGCGAACCAAACGCTCCTGCTCATGAGCGAGGGTGTCCTCGATGAAACGCAAACGGTATTGAGAATCCCGCCACTTATCCCGCGCTGCCGGGTCGTCGGAGTAAAGGACCTCGCGCCGCTCTATATTCAGCCTTTGTTTCTGAGCTGTCAATTCCTGGATACGCTCCAGATGTAGGTCTTCAGGTTTTTCAGCGCCCACCTCAGCAAGGTAGCCCATCAATTTGCGGCGTAATTCGGCGGCCTTTTCGGGCAGCTCGGTGACCAGGTTTCGGCTCTCTCCTAGGTCTTCCGCCAAGTTGAAGAGATAGCCTTCTTCTGTTTCCCAGTCGATGAGGAACTTGTACTCACCCAGGCGAATGGCTGACTGGGGACAATCATAGCTTGGAAAATGAAACATCAACCCTTCGTGAGGGCGCTGAACCTCACCGGTGCCCTGCAGAAGAGGCCTCAGACTTCCACCGTCCAAACCTTTGGGAAAATCACTCGTGTTACCGCCCGCCAGATCCACGAAAGTGGGCAGAAAGTCCCAACCAGCCACTGGTTCATCGCATCGAGAAGACGGCTCTATGCCCGGTCCACATACGATCAAGGGTACACGGACACCTCCTTCCCAAAGCTGTGTCTTCTGACCGCGCAGCGGTGCATTGCCTTTGAAAATACCTCCGTTGTCGGACGTGAAAAAGACGTAGGTGGTGTTCGCGATACCCAATGTTTCGAGTTTATCCAACACCATCCTCACACCCGTATCAAGATCCTCGACCATGGCCGCAAACTCAAGCGTCCATTCATTGACGCCGGGTGGCGGATCCTGATAGTCCTCAGGTGTACACAATTGCCCAGGTGGGAGTAATTTGTACTTCTCGATTGTCTCCTGCCGTGCCTTATGCTGACTGTGGACCGCATAATGAGAAAGCTGGAGGTAGAATGGGCGATTAGCCTGGACCTGTTCTTCCATGAATGCGCATGCGTGGTCCGTAATGCTGAATATGCGTTTCGGATTATCGCGCGGCACCGGCCGTGTGTCCTCTAAGGAACGAAAATCTCCATGGTAATTGTTCAAACGCCCGTCTGTTGCGTCGTAGCCCGCGCCTTCCGGGGCTGGGCGCTGCCCCCCCCATTTACCGAAATGGGCCGTTGCATAAGTGGGGTCGATCCTTTTCAGAGCCTGGGCAATTGAGACTTCATTAGTGAAATCTTTTCTGGCGCTGTTGTAATGCCCCGTATTCTTCAGCTTTGCCGGTGTCTTGCCGAACTGAATACTGCAGCGCGTCGGAGTGCAGACCGGGGCAGGAGAATAGGCGTTCGAAAAAATCATTCCTTTTGCCGCCATAGACTCCAGAGCAGGGGTGCGATAAAAGTCGCTCCTTGATTCCGGCACTCCTGCCATCATCGGGACCGAGGTATTCGTCCAACCTTGGTCGTCGGTCAAGATCAAGATGATATTGGGTTTGGCATTCTGGTCTTTTACCGAGGCACGGGCCTCCGAGAACTTCATAGCAGCCATTCCAATGCCCAGAGACATCAGGAAACTGCGTCTACTAACCGTTGACATCTTCGTCATGGCAACTTTTCTTCCAATCAAGGTCAAGATACGTGAGGACTGCTATTGCCGCTTGAGCCAGACGTTCATCTCACCTCGTCCGCGGTGGCCCCAAGCGTAGTACGGAATCATCTTGATCTCGCTGCCATTCGGAAGTTCTCCACGGACCAGCGTAATACCGTCAAACATGTCGTCTCGGCGCTCCGCCCTGAGGGCCACATCATCCGGCAAAATCAGATCCAGAGCCTCGCCCATGTTATCCACCCATTCGGCGCAGTAGACAATCGGGCCACGCTCAATGGCCACGCGGCCGGCGTTATCTTCCACTTTCTCATGGCTGAGCACCCTGCGGATGGGCATGGGCATATCGAGCGTGATCTGGTCCCCCTTCTGCCAGGTACGACCAATGCGGAGGTATCCTTTGTCTGTCCTAATAGGGATAGGCTCGCCATTCACTTTGACCGTTACCTGCTCATCGCTGGAATTCATATAGTGGTACAGATCACTTGGCACTGGCTTATTCTGCGCCCAGCCCGGTATTCGGATGAGGATATCGAAGGCACCGCTCTTATCAGGGTCGACACCAATGCTTACTTTGCCGTCCCAAGGATATCCTGTCGCTTGGGTAATATTGACCGTCTGGTCGGTCATCTCGATCTTAGCCTTTCCGCCTATGAACAGGTTGATATAGAGGCCATCTTTGTCATGAGCGTAAATGTATCCCGGTACAGAAGGCATGAACCGCGCAATGTTCGACGGGCAACACGCAGTGGAATACCACGGTTTTCGCTCATGACGGTTATTAACGCCGTCGCTGGCCAACGGGTTGGGATAGAAGAACTCATCGCCCTTTAGTGACACCGCCGCGAGCACGCCATTATACAGACTACGTTCGAAGAGATCGAAGTATTTCGCGTCCTTGTGCAACAAGAAGAGACGATGGTTCAGGAAAGATGTGCCGATGGTGGCGCATGTTTCGTTGTAGGCTTCCTGGTTCGGCAGTTTGTAGTCGGGTCCGAATCCTTCCGCATACCCCTGCACGCCCATGCTGCCGATGAGGTAGAGCCGCTTCGAGACAATGTTCCCCCAGATTGCATCGATAGCCTTAAGATAGGCCTTGTCTCCTGTCAATGCGGCGATGTCGGCCATGCCGCAATACAGGTACGCTGCACGCACGACATGGCCGTGTGGCGTTCGCTGCTCGATGACGGGGATGTCGTCTTGCGCGTAAGTCTTGCTTTCTTTGTGCATGTGGACGGTCCGCCCGTTGTAATGGCCTCTCTCATCCAGGAAATACTTCGCCATGTCGAGGTACTTCTTTTCGCCTGTAGCGCGGTAGAGCTTCACCAGGGCCAACTCTATCTCCTGGTGACCGGGCACATTATGAAGCTGGTCCTCATTGGGACCGAAGGTTCTGCAGATGAGGCCCGCACTCTTGATAGCGACATCCAGGAAATTCCGTCGCCCCGTTGCCTGGTAATGGGCCACCGCCGCCTCGATCATGTGCCCCATGCAGTACAACTCATGGCCGTGGTCCATACGCGACCAACGCTGCTTTCCGTACATATCGTACGCGTTTGGCGATTTCTTATCGGTCTTGGTGATATCTAGTTCAGGCGTGATGATTCTAGGTGTGGACAGGTAGCCGTCGTCCATCTGGGCCGCCGCGATCTTGAAGATAACACCATCTACGTAACGGTCGAGTTCCAGATTAGGTTTTAGGCTCAGTTGGTACGCCGCGCCCTGCATGACCTTATAGAGGTCCGAGTCTCCATACCGGGCACCCCGATGAATGCCTTCTATAAGTCCGCCAGCAACTGCAAAGTTGTCGATAAGACCGATCTCTTCGCACCGTTTGAAACAGGATGGCAACGTAATCTCCCTGCTCGTCTTCAGCCGCGGCGACCAGAAATTGTCCGAGACGCTCACGTCTGTGAACGGCACGGGAGTAACGGGATAATCTTGCGTCATGGCGGTGCCCATGAAAACGCTCACCAGCATTGTCAGTGCGAATCGATACATCTTTCTTGTCCCTTCAACGTGCATCTATCTGAGCCTGTTTCTTTAGATCTTTGGTGCTGGGCGCCCTTGGCGCGCTGGCCTTAGGCTGCCTGTCCACCCGAAAAACTCTGTCCTCCTTATCATTGCTGGACTTACGTGAGCTTGCCACGCGCGGTTGATTCTATTATCCTCCCGACCTGAATGCCATAAGAAGCTTGCTGATAAACGCGCATCGCCTGCTGGCCGGCGCTGGCGAAGTGGTCCGCTATGGCCTGATGTTTCTGTGGGCCATTTTCTGCCCCAAGGCCGTTTTGGCCGCCAGCATAGGGTTTTTCGGGTGGACAGGCCCCCCTTTAGGCGCTTTTTATAGCTTTACGACATGCAATTCCTGGCCCCCTTTTCGCCGGCGCTGTCCCTCTATGAGTTTTTCAAAGAGCCTTTATTGTGTATTCAACGATCCTACGACGGTCCTATCCTCCATTGACAAGCGCAATACATCCCAACATAAAAATGTAAGCCCGGGCGTTTGATACGTGTTTCAAACGCCCCGGTAAGCTCAAATGCTCCTGCAAAGGATCCCGCCCCGCGGGAATCCAAAGCAAGGGATCGGTCAATCGAGATAGATCTCTTCAGTCAGTGAATTATCCTTCAGCCAGTCTTGCTGTAATATGGCCAAATCCAGATCATCGACTCTGCAGTCACCATTGAGGTCCCCAGGAAACGGTTCGTAATCGGGCAGTGACTTGGCTGCCTCACAACCGTCGTTATACACGTTGATCGTGACCGTGTCCGAACCGGTGTATTCACCATCAAATGCCTCCAGCTGCAAGACATACTCGCCCGGGGCTGACATGGTAATACTCGTATCCTCGGCGCTCAGATCGGTAATCACGGCGTCAGGGCTGTTAGGATCATTGGGTTCACTAACCACCGTCCACTGCACCGTGTAAGCTTCGTCGTAGGTGACGGACCCATCAAGATTGCTGGTCCTGACACCGTCAACCAGCCAAGTAACTAAGTCCTTTCCTGCATCCACGTTTGGAGCTAGGTTATCTGGCAAAAAGCTAAAGATAGGACCAAAAATCGGATCATTGGGATCGCCGATATAGGTATCGACGGCCCAGTAGTACCATGTCTTTGGTCGAGCTTGCACGACAACGGAAGTCACGTTCTGCTTGCTAACTATCTGGATGGCTGCCGGGTCGGTAAACGAATACAGGGCTTCCCAGTTGTCGGTGAAGTAGACGTCAACGAGTACTGGCTGACCAGGCACACATGGATCAGGCAAAGTCCAACTTAGCTCTATAACGCCGGGTGATGCTGAACCACCATCGGCTGGATTCGGATTAAGATTGTGAATAGCCGTCAATGTGGTTTTGCCTTGATTCGTGACGTCATAATCCAATTGTAGCGTGCCGTTACCGTCATAGGCGGTAATCCAGCTGTTGTTGATATACTCCTGGATTTTCGACACTTGATCACCATTTACTATAAGCGTACCCTTTGTTATATCCATAGAACCAATTCCACCATCAAGGCCGACTTGGTGGTTTCCAATAGTAATGTTGCTGGAGAAAATCGTCCCACCAAAAAGGTCCAGATGGCCGAAACCAATTCTATCGGGATCTACACAAGTGGCGAACTGGTTCGGAATCATAAGATTGCCCGAGATGTTGATCTCACCGCCGGTGACCTTCAGATAGCCGTTGCCTCCATTTTGGTTAGCACGGCCGACGTTTAACCAGTTGCAGGTAAGCGTACCGCCGGATATTTCGACCTCGTTGGTTGCTCCGTACATGCCGAGCATAAAGCCCTTGCATAATGCGTTCATACCATCCGTGATTTCCAGTTTGGTGCTATCTATATTACACGCAGCACCATCCTCACTGGAATTTGGCGGCCCAGGGGGACGGCCTCCTACGGGTTCCCAGTTATTTGGGTTGGTCCAGAGGTGGTCGGTGCCTCCATCCGTAAATTTGTAGTCGTACGCATTGACATTGCTGACCAGGCCCAGCACTAAAACAAAAGAAACTAAACACATCAATCTTTTATACATAATAAGTTCTCCTTAAAAAAAGCGGAAATAATGATTTTTGTGCCTTGGCCACACACCAAAACACCGTTGTCTTTGACAAGCAAACGGCCCAGTAATCTGCTCATCCCAGACAACTTCCAATAAAACAACCGATTTATCTAAATCAATACAACTCTTTAGGACTTGTCTTCACCTCCTCTCTTGATAAAGATGTCAATTACAATCTGATAGAATAACTTTGATCTATCTTGAACTCCCTGCCTATATCACCTAAGGTGTATACTTTCTTTTAGGAAAGTGGCTGAACATGCTGATATCTTCAAGTGAGTTTACCCCGGAGATGCCGCTCTTTTCTACCGTTCCTGCTAAGACAAAATTACCGCATACCAAAATGGTAATTGAAATCAAAACAATCGCCTTGTTCATAATCTCACTCCTGAAAGTGGTGTAGCGAAAACCGTTTTATTACCACGTGGTTATATGCATACTCTTTTCTACGCGACGCAAAGTGCGGCCGGAAAGTTGCCAGCTAAAGAGAGTTATTCTCCTTTTCTTGCCACATGCTCAACCATGTATCTCATGTCTGCACTGCCCTCGTGGCCGCTGGGGTTTTTTACGCCGCCGGACTCGAGCCATTCTCTTGTGCGTTTATCTTTCCACTTCATCCTTATGGCATGGCCGTCGGCGAAAGCGAGGTTGCTTCCCCATGAGTGCCAGCCGGCAACGGGATCATACCAGTCCTCGCCGTAAATATCAATAACCCAAGACCCCATATTCCACCAGGACATACTAATGTTTGTGCCGCCTTCGCTCTCTTCCACTGCTATGTACTTGGAGCTGGGATTTTCGATGTCTCCCATTTTAATTGCCGTATCTTCGAATTTGAACCACTCACCGTACTCAGAGTGGATACCTACCACCATTGAATAGCTCCTAAAACCGACGCCGACTCTCGAAGCCCTTTGGTCCGCCGGACAGTGATATGCAGAAAATTCCGTGATGTAGGGCCAGAGCACGCCTTGCGCGATACCATTCTTTTCGAATTTTATATCAGCCTGGTTTCTACAAGGGTATCCGTCCTCATCCATTGGACACGCGACCCAGTCATATCCTATTCTCCCATCGCAAAACTCTTTAGGAGTGAACCATGCGTTTGACGAGGCGAGAAAACCGTCATTGTCGCTCTGGTAACAAAAGAAGGCTACGGAGATAGTACGCATATTAGCCAGACAAGGGATGGAGGTGGCAAGTTCCTTTGCTTTTCTCAGTGTCGGCACTAATATAGCCATCAACATTGCAATGATAGCTATTACCACAAGTAGCTCTATTAACGTAAAGCCCTTTCGCTTGCCCACAGTCATCGTCTTTTCTTTCCAGCAATATAATTCCAGGAAACTTTCGTACATCTTTAGCCCAAGTCGTCACAACGACTCGGCTTCGACAAGTATGCGAAGCTGATCCAGCTTCTTCGGCGCTACCTGCAGATCGAGAATCAAAGTTCGCTGATCGGCTGCGAGAATGATGTGGTCGTAGATTGTCCGTTTGTTCGACCCTTCCACGCGTGGTTCGGTACCTCGGGGAACTTCGTAGCTGACCTTCGAATTTCCGAAAATCACTTCCGATTCGTCTAACAAGTAGTTCGTTGCAATCACACCTGCGATCGGCGTGGCAAAGGTTATCTGCCCAATGGCTCGAACCATTGTTCCATTGTCTTTCCCTCTATCTCTGACGCGCAGCTGGAGTAGAAAACTGCTCAGTCTTCGGCCCGCCTTAATTGTCTCCTTTTCCTTGTTCGGGATGTATATGTATTCACCTGGGTCGGTTATATCGACATGGAGTGGTTCGGCCAGCTCCACGTCTCTGCGTTCTGGAAACACGATGATGTGTTTGTTGTCTTCCAACTGCCCTGGCAGAAAGTCCGGCCCCGGCGATACGAATCTTATTGCACCGGTTGCCTGCAGAACACCTGAGTTCACCGGCCACGTGTTTTTAAATACCGCAACGTCGTACTCCTTCCGGGTGATCACATTTGATCCCTCTGACGCACGAACCGCCTGTCCTTCCCGAACCAACGTAGGCACACTCATTGCCAGCACTTCCATTCGCAAGCGTCGAATAACGCCTTTTTTTGCTGCCGGCGTTGTTATGGCCGACTGAGAGCCGGAACAAGCAAAAACCGATGGTAGAGCGGATTCCACGGCGCGGTATTCGACAAGCAACTGCCGCACTTCGCTGCTTTGGCGAAGCCGCTGTTCCAGCTCGGCAAACTCGCCTTCGGACAAGCTCTGGGAGCAGTATCCATTGACCAGCTCAAGATCTCGCTCTTTGCTCGCCACGTTGCACCCTCCGCTTCCATCTCGCCACAATCGAGTCTTACCGGCTCTGTCTGATGTTTCTGCACTCATAGCTCTCCCTTTACCTCGATATCGCCAAGCTTCGCTCTTACGCAGGCAGCAAGTTGATCGCGAATGCGGGCCAGTGTCTTGTATAACGCGGTCGGCGTCCTGCCCAATTGGACAGCCAAATCCTTGATCACGACACCATCTTTGTAAACGGCGTTCACGAGTTCCATTTCTCTTGCTTTCAGATTCTGAACGCACCACTGTAGCGCCCGTTCACGATCGTCTTGCCGCTCGGCAACGCTTACCGCTTCAGACGCCAGCAAATCAAACACGTCATCACGAAACCGAAGTCGATCCATTGCCTGTCGCCGGCGGTACTTCAGTACCTCATACCGGGCGATCATAAATGCCCAATCGAGGAAACTGGATTCCTCGCCTTGTTGATCGAACTGGTCAAATTTCTGCCACAAAACGAGGCTCGACTCTTGCATGACCTCGTCCACACCGCCCCAAGTTGGCAGCAACGAGGCCACAAACGCTCGCAGATTACCCTCAAAGTGGACAAAAAGCCGTAAAAACGCTTCATGATGCTTGGTTTTCTTTCGTTCGCCAGTCATTGCCTAGTAGGATACTCCCTGGCCGCCGCAAATTGCCCGGCCAAAATGGACAATAACCGAAGTTTTAAAGTAGAAAATGAGTCTGTGCTAACGTTGCAGGGGCCGACTGACGGTGCGAACCACGCAAAGTCAGCCAAACGAAGGCGTCAACGCCTTTACGATGAGTCTTGGCCTCCCCAAGTGCCAGCGACGGCTTCCTGCTTGTCCTGCTGATGTCAAATCGTCATTTTCGGGGCTGCCACGGCCGTTTTTCCCGTGATCCGCCTGAGGTAACAGTTTCTGTAGAGTTAGCACAGACTCTGCAAATGATGATGAACCGATTGCCGATGCCGCCATTCCACAGGTAGCTGACCTCATCGGCCGTTAGGGCACGGTTCCAGACGGCAACCTCGTTGCTCAGACCTCCAAAATGCTTCTCTAGCGTGTTGTTGTCGTCGTGCCATACGGCTCCGATATAGGCGTTATGCTCATCTGTACGGGAAAGGTCGTAGTCGGCAGCTATGGTAGCATCGCCGTGATTCGTCACCCCCGTGTCTTCGACCCCATCGACATATAAACGAAGGTGAATTCCATCTCTTCTCATCATGACGATGTGATGCCACTTACCATCAAACACTACGATGTCACCCTCAGGATCCTTCTTGCCACTGTCATCATCAAAGACACAGTCAATTACTCCACCGCTTCCGTTTTCAAACATCATCTGGTACCGTGTTCCGCCGCCGTGGTCCGCGCCATTAGCAAAGATGGTCGTATCGCTCGACTCGATTACTATGATCCAGGCGGATACATGGCCGCTGCTGCCGGTACGTTGTTCGACGAGGCGGGATTGTTGTTCATACCTCTTTTGGCAAAACGTATGGGTGGCGGTACTGACGTGCCAGATAACCGTTCGCTTCATCGTCGTTTACGAACTTCTCAGCGTCGGGATTAAACTCTAATTTTCGCCCGGTTCGAAATGAAATATTGGCAAGGTGACAAATCGAGGTGGACATGTGCCCTTCGAGAATATCACAGTAGAGATCCTGCCAACGACGAGAACGAACGCAATCGATAAAGTTCTCAAAATGGCTGACGGTCTGTACTTTACCTTCCCACTTCTCCATGGTCGTAATGGGCGTGTATTTTCGATCCGGAAAACTGACGTTTGACGCGTGCTGATTCACACCGTCAGCGTCCACATCCGGGGTCCTCGGGATAAACTGCCCTCTGACCGCCTCGTATCCGTTTGCCGAGCTCATATATCCCTCGCTCGTGTAGAAGAAATTGCCTGTTCCGATGATTCCGCCGATTGGGTGAGTGTACAGATTGTTGACCTCAATCTCCATGCAGGATCCATCGGCGTATTCCACAATAGCGGTTTGCACATTCGGAGTTTCCTGGTCGGAATCCCACACATAGAGCCCGCCGGCACAATGGACCTTAACCGGGTGAACGCGCTTGTTCATTCCCCATCGGGAAACATCTATCACGTGAACGCCCGTGTTTCCCATATCCGCGGTTGACGTGTCCCAGAAGAAATGCCAGCCGTAGTGGAAGCGATTCATGTTGAAAGGCCTGTATGGAGCGGGGCCGAGGAAGAGATCCCAGTGTACGCCTTCAGGAACGGGCGAGTTCTTCGTCTTGCCGATGCTGGCTCGCCCTTTATAGATAACCGCTCTGGACCTGTAAACATCGCCCAGTTTTCCCTCGTGCAAGTACTTGACGGCGCTGCGCGTGTCTGAGCTGCTTCGCATATTCAATCCCGCCTGGACCACCCGGTTGTATTTCCTGGCCGCCTGCACCATCTTTCGACCTTCCTCTATCGTGAAGGAGATGGGCTTTTCAACGTAAACGTCTTTATCTGCCTGACAGGCCCAAATCGTCATCAGTCCATGCCAGTGATCGGGGGTTGCGATGGAGATAGCATCCACATCCTTGTCTTCCAACAGCTTTCGTATGTCGTAATAAGTCTTTGGCTTGTACCCGGCGATTTTCTCGACGGCCGTCACGCCTCGTTGGAATAGTCTCTCATCAGCGTCGCACAGAGCGACTACTCTGACATCCTTCTGTCGGGCAAACTCCTTGTAGTGAGCCTGACCTCTGCCCCCGAATCCGACCACTGCAACATTGACTTGATTGCTGGGCTTGTTCCGTGCAAAACCGCTCTTCACGATCGGGGCGGCAACGACGGCCCCGACGGTCAGAGCCGATTTCTTCATAAAATCACGACGGTTCGATGATGACATAATGGCCTCCGTTAGGTCTATACTAATTTCATAGATTCAGTAGTATCGTTCAATTTACAGACATTTTCGAAAGTCCTTGCGTATTTCGCAAGGAAATTTGAAAATCAGAGCCGATTGGATAGAGCCGTAGCTGAATATCTGATGAGTAGTTCTCACATGCGCTCACCTATAATAGAGTTCAAGGTCAAGCACTAGAATCCCTGTTGGCACAAACTTTTCTTTGAGGCATCCACGTCATTACAAATCAGCCACGCTTCGGAGTTTATCACCCAAGCTGGTCCGATCTCGCCGAAACCCATTACACCCGCGGCATATTTGGTTTTGGAACAGGCCGGATAGAGCCATCCCAAGTGGCAATGTCCGGAGGCGACAGCCGAAGATCGGAGTTTAGAATCTCGTCCCATGTGATGTGCTTGCCTGTATATGCTGATTCTCGCCCCATAATAGCGGTCAAGGTCGATTCACAAAGGAAGCGGGTGTCATTAAGAATCTCGCCTCGTCGCAGTGCCGCGATGAAATCAATATGCTCCTGGTGATGGCTTTCGTGCTGTTCCGGGTATTCTCTGAAAACCCTGGCATTTTCGCCCGTAATCTCGGTTTTGCGGCCGACCAATACGCCGTAACCTTTCGTTCCGACGATCTCCTCTCCGATCTTCGTATCCGTACCCTTGATCTGGCGGCACATGCTGGTCATGCGAACGCCGTTTTCATATTCGAACTCGACTGTGAAGTGGTCATAAATATTGCCACCCCGGTCTGTGTGATACTGCCGGCCGCCCATCCCGTAGGCTTTGACTGGGTGAGCCTGCATGATCCAGTTGCAGAAGTCAAGGTTGTGGACATGCTGCTCGACGATGTGGTCGCCGCATAGCCAGTCGACGTGGAACCAGTTGTGGAAATGGTACTCAGGAAGTGTCATCGCATTTTCACGCTCGCGATACCAGATATCGCCTGTGTTAAAGTAGGCGTACAGGGACTTGACATCACCGAGCGCACCGTTATGCACGGCCTTGACAAGATCAGCGTAGTGAAATACGTGGCGGCTGTTGAAGCCGGACAACAAGCCGATCTTCTTTCGTTTCATCTCGCTCTCGAGGGCGAGTATTCGGCGTACGCCCGGTGAATCGGTGGCGCACGGCTTCTCTGCGAAGATATGCACGCCTTTCTTGACGGCGTATTCAATATGCTCCGGTCGAAAACCGGGCGGCGTACAAAGCAGAACATAGTCAATGCCAGAGTCGATAACTTTCTTGTAGGCATTCAAACCGGCGAAGCAATGGTCAGTGTTCACTTTGATGTTGCTTTGAAGCGTTTTATCGTCTGTTTTGAGCTTTGACAACTGAGCGAGGCTCCTCTCCACCTTGGCCATAAAGATGTCGCCCATCGCCACCAGTTCAATATTCGGGCCGGCCATCATCGCATCTCGGGCCGCTCCAGTGCCGCGGCCACCACAGCCTACAAGTCCGACGCGGATTCGGTCGTTGCCTGTTGCATATGCTTGCGCTGCGATAGAAAATCCTGCCAAGGCGGTGACTTTGGTGCTGGTCTTGAGAAAATGACGACGAGTCATTGTATCTTTGTCCGGTTTCATAAGTAGGTTCCTTTCTATTAGGCTGATTCTTACCTTTCGTTTGAGAATACCTGATGAGAGATATTTTACGGGCGGTACGAACATGGACCCGCTTCGATCACCTCAAGGGCGTCTTCATAACGGAAATTGTAGTAAGATGTCGGTAAGATTGCAAGAATGGGGTGGTTGACTGGGGATGAGTCAGCTGAAATCCTCATTGCCGTAGAGAACTTTCTTCAAGGCATCCATGTCACGAGGTATATGACAACTTAACCTTCTTAAAATCAATCCCCAATTCGCAGAGTGCACTTATGAAGAGCTCAAAGTCAAACACTAAAATCCCTATTGCCACAAAACTCTTCTCTGAGGCATCCACGTTACGACCTCTCCGCCACGCTACGTAGCTCTTCCGAACAGCCCTTCGACTTCACGATGCATTACCATGTACATCGTGAATCCACGGCGGCAGCAATACCTTGTTGTCCGAGACTATAATCGACGATGGGCAATGGCACACTTATGTCGAAACGCCGATTTACATCACAGGTTTGGCTTGCTATTATGTTTTAACAGGATTGAACTGCATAGAAAGAGGCAGAATATGAGGGATTGGGTTTTTTGGTATGGAGTCAGTCATGAAGGAAAGAGTGAATAAGTTCTCAATTGTCGTGCTGGCGACTTTGCTGGGCAACGCCCTTGCAAGCGGCGGAGAAAGTAAGAATCCATTCGCCGGAGAGTCACTGCCAGAGGAATGGACATGGAAGCGGGCGAATCCGGAAGCATGGCGACTGCGGAACCAAGCGCTTGAGATCAAAATCGAGCCCGGAAATATGTGGGGCGGAAAGAACGACGCTAAGAACGTGCTGTTGATCCCCGTTGCCAAAGATCTGCAGGAATCGGGAACGGATGTCTGGGTGACGTTGGCGAATTCGCCCACGCGGCGGTGGGAACAGGTCGATCTTGTGTGGTACTACCGAGACAGCCATATGGTAAAGATCGGATTGGAACTCGAGCACGGGAAGAACTCGGTGGTCATGGGACGCGAAGAGGATGATCGAACGCGCACGATTCAGATAATTCCCATAGAAAGAGATGAGGTCACGGTTCGGCTCAGGGTTACAGGAGGGCAAGTGCGAGGATACTGCCGTCTCGCCCCCGAGGATCAATGGACGGACGTCGGAATCTGCACGGAACCGAGGCCGACCGGAAGCAGTGACAAACCCCAGGTGAGCATCCAGTGCTATCAGGGAGATCCGCAGAATCCACACTGGGCGCGGGTTACAGGGCTTAAGATTAATTCGGTCACTGAGACCGGGGCAGAAAGCGATGCACGCATGCAGTGGTGGCGAGAGAGCCGTTTCGGCATGTTCGTTCACTGGGGACCGGTCAGTCTCAAAGGTACCGAGATTGGATGGTCTCGAGGAAAAGAAGTGCCCATCGGAGAGTACGACCAACTCTATAACCAGTTCAATCCGACGCAGTTCGATGCCGAAGAGTGGATTAAGATTGCCAAAGATGCCGGGATGAAGTACCTGGTCATCACCTCTAAGCACCACGACGGATTCTGCCTGTGGCCTTCGCAGTACACGGACTACCATATTGGCAACACGCCGTTCAAACGCGATGTGCTAAAGGAACTATCTGAAGCCTGTAAAGAAAACGGCGTCCAATTCTGTACGTACTACTCGATTTGCGACTGGTACCATCGGGACTACCCACTGGGTAGCCCCGGCGGCAGTACCGAGAGACCGACCCACAACATGCCTCGCTACTACCAGTATCTGAAGAACCAGACAAAGGAGATTATAGACAACTACGGTCCACTGGGGATTATGTGGTTTGATGGCGAGTGGGAAAAACCATGGACGCGCGAGTACGGAAACGAATTGTACAACTATCTCAAGAAGATCCAACCAACTTTGGTGATCAACAATCGCGTGAGCAAGGGCCGTCAGGGAATGGCCGGCACAACAAAGGAATCTGGTCTCAATTCAGGCGACTACGACACGCCTGAGCAACGAGTAGGTGGATTCAACCGTGAAAGGCCGTGGGAAACCTGCATGACGATCTGTCGGCAGTGGGCGTGGAAACCTGATGACCAGATGAAATCCGCCAAAGAATGTATCCGGACGTTACTGCGCACGGTGGGTGGGGACGGTAACCTCTTGTTCAATGTCGGCCCGATGCCGGACGGTCGAATCGAACCGCGTCAGGTAGAGAGGTTGAAAGAGATGGGTACGTGGCTTAAGAAATATGGTGATGGCGTGTACGCGACGCGCGGGGGTCCCTTCAAGCCGGGCAAGTGGGGCGCATCGACGTGCAGGGATGACAAGGTGTACCTTTTTGTAATGAACTGGCGTTCCGATGGCCAGCTAATGCTCCCCGGAATCGACCGAAAGATAACATCCTGCCGCGCGGTTGATGGTGGACAGGTTTCAGTAAAACTAAGCGAAGGTAGTATCGAAATCCGTCTTCCACCGCCCGATCGCGAAGAGATTGCCACTGTTATTGAACTGACGGTTGATGGCAAGGCGTTCGATATCAACCCGGTGGAAATAGTCGATCCCACGATCTGATCCTCCGGAATTTCAAACGGCTGGCAGCTTGAGAAAGTTGTCAGCTCTTCCTTCTTTGGGATAGTTCATTGAAGACGATGACGAACTATTTTTCACAAGGAAGATGTTTATTTTAGCGAAACACAGATATATTATCGGGCTCGCTTCGGGCAAAATCAATACGTGTGGAGTCATTTTGGTGACACGTCGTGTCAAGGAAATCTGATCTGTTGTGCGTCAAAACGTCGGGGCCATGTTAGATGATTTGTCACTCTTCCAAAGCTTCTGTTCGCGGCAGTTTTGCTTGCCACACGCTTCGTAGAATTCGATTAGGTTGTTAATAGACTCCAATGTGTGTGGGTGAGTTTCACCGAGTTTGAGGCGTTGTTGATCGCTGGCGGATGGATTATAATCACTCCTGACCGCACAGCGACCTGGACTATATGTCCTCGACAGCGGTTGCGATGGTGTGTCATCACTGTAGTCGTACTGAAAAAGGACGTGAGTCACATGGCAGCAAAAACAGGTTTTGACAATGAAAAGTATTTGCGAGAACAGACGGCCGCTATCCTCGAGCGGGTCAATCAGTTCAACAATAAGCTGTATCTGGAATTCGGCGGGAAACTTCTGTTTGATTATCATGCCGCACGGGTGCTTCCAGGCTTTGATCCGAACATTAAAATGCGTTTGTTGCAGAAGATACGCGACAAGATAGATGTTATTCTATGTATTTATGCCGGGGATATCGAGAGAAAGAAAGTGCGGGCGGATTTCGGCATTACCTATGATTCAGATGCGTTGAAAACAATTGATGACTTCAAGGACTGGGGCATCGGAGTTACGGCCGTGGTCATTACACAGTATGCGAACCAACCCTCAGCCAAGGTCTTCAGGAACAAGCTTGAACGCAGGGGAATAACCGTTTGTACGCACAAATCCACCAAGGGCTATCCTACGGATGTTGACGCCATCGTGAGCGACGAAGGTTACGGGGAAAACGAACCAATACACACCAAACATCCAATCGTCGTTGTGACGGGGCCCGGACCCGGGAGCGGCAAACTCGCC
>DATKWR010000291.1:0-10185 GCA_035529475.1 Sedimentisphaerales bacterium
AAAACAACATTGGGCACGTAGCCGCTCACCTCCCAGGGATCCTCGGGCTGCAGTATCCACTGGTCGGAAACGCCGATGATTTTTACCGGATTATGGAGGTCGTGGAGGGCCGCGCCAAGGCGATACACCGCCCCAGCCATCGTTTTAGAGACTCCATGGTAAATATGAAGCCAGCCTTTGTCGGTTTTAAAGGGGGGTGCGCCGGGCCCGATTTTCATTTCATCCCAGTGATAGGGAACCGGCTTCATAATCACCCGTGAATCGCCCCAGTGTACGAGGTCGGGAGAATAGGAAATCCAGATAGACCAGGGGGAAATTTCGGAATGCGGCCGGTCCAGACGCACATACCGATCGCCGAACTTTTCAGGGAAAATGACCACGTTGCGGAGGTCGGCCTGGGTGATCAGCGCAATACGTTCCACTTTTTTAAAATCCCTGGTGCGCGCAAGGGCAATCCTAACGCCGTGACGGGAATATGCGCTGTAGGTTAGCAGGTACTCTCCCTCTACAGGGCAAATTCTGAGGTCCTCGACTCCGAACTCTTCATATTCCGCAAAAATGCCGTCCGTTGAAGGTATAAGAAAGGGTTTGGGATGAACCGTAAATGAAAAACCGTCCTCGCTGTCGGCCCTGCCGATGATGGAGCGCCCGTTTAGCAGATGCGACCTGAAAAGCATAATGTAACGATCGTTGTGTTTGACGATGCCCGCATTGTGAACTGTAGCTACTGGATACGGCACATCCTTTCTCGTCAGTATGGGGTTTTTTTTAAAACGTGTTATTATTGGATTATGAGTTTTCATAATGGTCTGTCCTCACTCTTGTCAAAAATAGACATGTCACATGGGTGGATAGAGTTGTTGGTATTGGGTCTGCACAGGTTTTCTAAATCTATACCTGGAGTAGTGGATTATTGGAGTGATGGGTGCAGTATGGAAAACCAATACTCCAACACTCCATTACTCCAATAAATGGCCCAATTTTAACCCCAATGTTAAAAAATGTTACCGTTCTGCAATCAGGACAAATTTATTTTGGACATTAGTGGTCTGTCCTGTAAAATCATTTCATAGACTTGTATGTATTCATTGATCATGCGGTCGACGGTGAAATGCCGTTCAACATGGCCACGACAGTATGCGCGGTCAATCTCTTTAATACGTGCAACAGTCTCAATGGCCTCTTCCACGTTGTTGACCAAAAAACCGTTTTTGCCGTTTTCGATAAGTTCAGGCATGCTGCCCCTATCAAAGGCGATCACGGGCGTACCGCAGGCCATGGATTCGATAACGGACAGACCGAAAGGCTCATCAAACTGTATTGGGTGCAATAGCGCGCAGGCTTTGCCGAGCAGCCGGTTGCGCTCAACTGGTCCGACGCTGCCGGCATAAATCACCTTGTCGTTGTCTATGTGAGGGGCGACATATTGGTCATAGTAAGCCTGGTCCTGGATAATGCCCGCCAAAATCAGCTTTTTATTGCAGGCCCTGGCGATTTCAATGGCTTGTCGGGCACCCTTGTCATTGTGAATGCGCCCGAAAAAAAGCAGGGTATCATTCAGCTGGGACTGGAAATCAAATTGTTTGATATCAATACCGTGATGAATCGTTTTGATATAATCAAGATCCGGCGACCGGTCGGCATCGCTGATGGAAACATAGAATACTTTTTTGTTGTATTTTTTGTAAACTGGTAGAATCCCGGGTGATGAAAAACCGTGAATGGTGGTCACCACCGGTATGGCGGTAAGGCCGGTATAGGTCAGCGGCAGATAGTCAAAGTGGTTATGGATCAAGTCATACACATCGGCATTCTCAAAAAGTTCTGAAATGTGAAGGCACTCCCATACTTTTGGTATCAGAGAGCGATCTTCCTCATAGCCCTGCGGGCAAATCGCATGCAGAGTGCCGCTGGTTTGCGAATCCGCGGTTGCGAACAAGGTTACATCATGACCGCACGATACCAGCCCCTCGGTTAAAAGTGAGGCCACGTTTTCCCAGGGTCCATAATGTCGCGGCGGTGTGCGCCAGGCAATGGGCGATAGCATGGCAATGTGCATGACTAATCCTTTTGTTAATCGGTTTTCTGTGACGACGGCTGGATTAAAATCTCGTCGGCATAAAGCTTTTGCAATGTCACCAGCAAAAGCAGCCAGGCAAGGGACGATTCGGCGCCTTGATTCTGGTTGATGCCGTCCGCCATCAACCCATCTCGGCAACCGCCGGTCTTGGGATCATAGAGCGGCATATTCAGCTCATTGTGTCCGAGAAACCAATTAAAGCACATGACCGCATTCTCAAACCATGTTTTCTCCCGAGTAACATTAAAAGCTTCGACACAGGCTTCAACCATGGTTTTGGCTTTGACGGGCTGCTGATCGACACCGCCGGGCAGAGGCTTTAACTCAGCCACCCTCCTGCCGGGTGCTCCTCTGGAATCTGTCATCTCTATGATTCCCGGGGTGGGGATATGGTTCGTCCTCATTCGGATTTCTTTGGCCAGTGAAGCTTCTCCAGCTGTTCCACGAGGAAGCGACGCATAGCCACTATATTGGCTCCAGCCTTCATGAAAGCCACCCCGTCCTCGATAGCAGCCACCCCTCCGGAAGCCTTGATGCCGGGCAGTTCGCCGACGGTTTCTCTGATGAGGGCGATATCGTGTATCGTGGCCCGGCCAGGTCCGAAACCGGTGCAGGTCTTGATAAAATCGGCACCGCTGTCTTTTACCAGTTCAGCCGCCGTGACCTTCTCCTCATCGGTAAGCGCTCCGATTTCTATGATCACTTTGAAGGGCACTCCAAAGGGTTGGGCTACCTTCATCACTGAAGCGATATCTTCGGATACCTTTCGATGATCGCCTTGCTTGAAAGCAGCGATGTTCATCACCATATCCAGGTCGGTGGCTCCCCTTTTTAGACCCTCCTCCGCCTCTGTACACTTCACCAGTGTGGTTACCCCGCCGCAGGGAAAGCCCACGGGGATCTGAGCACGTACGCCCGAGCCGGTGAGCTCGTCTACCAGGATCCCCAAAAACTGTGGGAAAGCGACCACTGCGCGAAACCCATATCGCCGGGCAATACTACAGGCTTCCCGGACCTCGGCTTCGGAAGCCGTGATATTCAAAACATCCGAATAGTCGATGGCAGAAACGAGATTGGCGATTTCTTCACTTGAGATCCCATGCATCCCATACTCCTTGCTTGGTGGATTTGTTACAGATTCCAGAATAAAGCCTAAAAAGACAGAAAGGCAAGGGAATTCATCGGGCAGGATTGGGATGGGAGAAAGTTATGCTGACCTCATCTTTGTGTTTAATGATGATTACCCGCTGATCGGCATTCACCTTTGCGCAAGCAGATTCCGGATTATTTGTTGATCCGAACGAGTTCCTTTCGTTAACAGTTCCCAAAGATATAGATGATTGGATTCCCCTCAATCTGACAGATATTCTCCAGGGTAGCTCATCGGGTCTAGACTACGGGATAGCCATATATGCTGAAACTGAATCTGTTTACTTCGAATCAACGAGACAATCAAATCGGCCGACACTTCTCGTTCAACCCGGAAAGTAAAAGGAAGCGGATCTGGTCGAACACACCGCAGAGGGCTTGAGATAGATAGCGACCTCTATCTCTGATTATCCCCGCCGCCACTAAAGGTTTCAGAGAGTATTAGCTATCTATATTGCTTTTTTAGTCTCTATTGTAAGCAATCCGTGGTATTGGCCGCTATGGTTGTCTTGAACGTCTAGGTCACGACCGAAATCCTGATTTTCTCTTGACCATCAATACGGTATTCGGACATTGCTTTGCTATCCGTTCCGGACCTGAACTAAACAGAAGTTCCGGTAATCGCCGCCACAGCATAACAGATTCCCCCTGACACGGGAGCAATAAGGTCAATAAAAAATCCAAAGACGAAAATGCCCAGGATGCTGAAAATAGTAATCACTACAACAAGTATAAGCGCAATAGCTGGCAGTGCGTAAACATATTATCGTAAAGAGATATTCTCGGATGGGGTGGTGTCTGATTACTCAGTGGAAATCGAATTAGCAACGTTGATCGGACGATCAGGAGAACACCGATCCTAGACCAATCCTCTTGCTTGTGACACCGATCTGTAGTAGTGATCCCTCAAGGTTCCATCAACGAACAAGCCCCCACTCTCCTCCAGCATCTTTTTGTATTCGGGATCGGACAAAAGCTTTCCAAACAGCTGTTCAACCTCGCCCACCGATTCCCCACGAGCGACCCAATGCAATTCGGTTTGGACTCCGGTGACATTCATCAATACCTCAACATTGGAGTTGTATTTTTTGTTGATGTAATCCGCCACTTTTAAGGCCCACCCAATAGCCTCTTGTGCTTTACCGCCAACAAACCTGTCGGAACGAACAAAGTAAACCATATTTCTCCTCCTCTTTTCACTAGCCTGGATTCCCACAATGACGAGTTAGCCTAACGAACACTGGTTTTATAGACTTCTTTTGGTGCCTACTTGCACTCAACTGTCGACTTTGCTCTCGGTATTTGTAAGGAAAAGCCACATCCAGCGTAGTCCTGGAGTACGTGAGTAGAGGTGGATTTGGCGATTGGCCACTGATATGTTAGATTATATATAAACATGTAGTTATAGACCCACCATATTAACTGTAGCTGTTCGTATCCCCGTAGTGGTGATATTCGCTCATGTATGCGCATTTGAAAGAAGTTGAAATTACCCATTGCATAATATGAAGGACTGTGATATAGTGGAACTATGTTTAACAGTCCAGGGAATAATATAACGAATATGGAGCGGGTCTTTCTCGAGCCCGCCAACTCGACTCATCGACAATACGAGGCGCTGCGGGCCTACTTCGTCGATAGGCTGCCTTCGGCCGAGACCGCAGCACGTTTCAGCTACTCTCCCGGAAGCTTCCGCGTTCTCTGCCATCAACTTCGGCAGAATCCTCAACGCCAGTTCTTCCTACCTCCCCAGAAAGGACCTCGCAGAGCCCCCAAAAAGGAGAACCTCCGGGAGAAAGTCGTTGCGCTGCGCAAACAGAACCTCTCCATATACGACATCAACGAAGCGCTTGCCGGCGAAGGGCAGAGGCTCAGCCCTGCTGCCATCTCCATTATCCTCAAAGAGGAAGGTTTCGCCCGGCTGCCGCGCCGGGCCGATGAGGAGCGCCCCCGGCGACCTGGCCCTCAGAAGGCCGAGGTCGCAGATCTGCGACAGCTGGATCTCTCGCCACGGAGCTTCCGCACTCAGTTCGGTGGCCTGTTTCTCTTTCTACCCTCTTTGGTGCAGATTGGTTTCGACAAGATCATCAGCAGCGCCGGTCTACCCGGCTCGGCAATGATACCGGCGACCTGCGCGATGCGCTCGCTTCTGGTTTTAAAGCTCTTTGGCCGCAGGCGACATAGTCATGTGATGAGCTATGTGATGGATGAAGGTCTGGCCCTGGCGGCCGGATTGAATGTAATACCCAAACGATCTTTTCTCACAGAGTACAGCTGTCGAGTCGATCCGGCTTGTTACCCTAAGCTCATGCAAAGTTGGTTCGATGCTGTGACAGAGATAGGTATTGGGTGGGGGGTCTCCTTCAACCTTGATTTTCACACCATCCCCTTCCACGGCGAAGACGCCCTTGTGGAGAAGCACTATGTTACCAAACGAAGCCGGCGTCAGAAGGGGATTCTGGCATTCTTGGTCGAGGACGCAGAAAAACGCGTTTTCTGTTATGGCAGGCCTGAGTTGCGTAAGGATGAGCAGGCAGATGAAATCCTCAGATTCGTGGAGTTCTGGAAGAGCAGAACAGGAAAGCTCCCCGAGGAGTTAGTCTTCGATTCCAAGCTCACTACCTATGCTAATCTGGACAGGCTTAACAAGATGGGCATTCGCTTCATCACCTTGAGGAGGCGGTCACAGAAGATGGTGGACCAGATCTACCAAACCCCCGTTTCAGCGTGGCGGCGGGTCGTGCTGGAAGGCGTCACTCGCGCCTACCGTACCCCCCGTATTCTGGATGCCCGGGTATCACTGGCGAACTACGAGGGGCCCATGCGACAGATCTCTGTCATTGATCTCGGCCACGAGGAACCCACCTTGCTTGTGACCAATCAACTGCGTCGCTCACCTGCCAAGCTCATCAGCCGCTACGCCCAAAGAATGATCATCGAGAACGCGATCGCCGATGGCATTGAGTTCTTCCACATGGACGCTCTCTCATCCGCTGTTGCGATGAAAGTCAATTGTGATCTCCAGCTCACTCTGATGGCCTCAAGCCTTTATCGACTGCTTGGCGCCAGGATCGGTCGTGGCTATCAGGCAGCGAAGGCTCAACACATCTTCCGTGACTTCATCGATGCTACTGCATCGGTTCACATCACCGAAGATGAAATCCTGGTGCATTTTCAGAAACGCGCCCGCAATCCCCTGCTCATCGCAGCCGGTTTCCCCAAAACCGATATTCGTGTACCATGGCTGGGAGGCAAGCGCCTGCAGCTCATCTTCGGTTAAGAATGTTCGAGTGCGCCCGCGTGGTGTTAAGTCAAAAAACTAACGTGGGAATCCAGGCTAGTGTTCGTCCGGCGGGTCGCGTCAGTCAGGGAACTCAAACGCAAGCTCGACAAGTCCTACGACGATTGGCTGATACGTGCCCTACGCGACCGGCTGCCGGAAGAGACCCATCAACGATTCGAGCGTGTCGTGCAGCAGTATAGCAATGAAAAGCGCGCCGTTGAGGATGCCCGAGTTGCGAAGATTAGGTCCGAAGAGGGGCCTCAGTACGCGGAGGGGAACCTCGACCAGGATAACCGAGGCGGTACTGATACCTTTTTTGCCTGGTTCTTTCGCGGCGATGGACCGAAAGGCGTCATCAGCGGCGCAAACATCCAGCGGCGCTTCATCCAGCGGGGAACCGCCTTCGCCACGTTCTTCGAGGACAACCACGTGGCCGAGCTGCTAGGCGCTTCGCCAGGAGCAGTCACCGAAGCACTTGCTCGACGACTGCATCTCTCAGCCGACGATCTGCGCGCGGCTATTCGGCAACGGGCGGTTAAGTATCTGGGCCGTGCCCGCAGACATCCGCGTGGTGACCGGATCGAGACGGTTCAGGCGGCCGCCGTGGAGATGCTGAAGGAAGGTGAGGACGCGCTTGCCGGGCGGGCGCGACTGGTCTGGCGCGAGCGGTTCGAATCCTCACTGAGGAAGGAAAGTGCTGCAATCGCGCCGAAGATGGGCGACGAGCTCGAGGTCGCGACCTTCTTCACCGAGATTCGCCGTCCGGAATGGCGGGAACTGCGCGCCTGTCTATGGCCGGATTTGACTGGCGGTATGCCGCTCGAACGGTTCCGTCAGACGCACCTTCGGGCACAACTGCTGGCCACTACAGCCCGGCTCGGCCACGCGCTGATCGACCTCTATGTCCTTACGATCCGACGCCTGAACAGCCTCGAGCTTCGAACGCTTGACCGTGAGGGGGTGGAGGAAGGTACCCAGAATACGCGAGCGATTGCCGACTACCTGAGCACGCTCGACAGCCAGCGCCGAACGCCGCTTCCGGAACGGCCTTGGGGAGCCTTTGACGAGCTCGCCGAGCTTGCCGGTCAATTCGACTTAATCCTGGACGTGAACGCTCCGGATGCACGGACCACTCGACTGACGGAAACGGCTCGACTTTTCGGCTCGCAGCTCAGACAGCAGCAGCCAGTGGCCGGGATGTCAGGGCAGATCAATAAGACCGTCATCGAGCAGTTCAGGATGCCCGGCTACCCGTTCGTTTTGGTCACGACGGACCTGCTGCAGGAAGGAGAGGACCTCCACACGTTCTGCTCGAACGTGTACCACTACGGCATCTCGTGGACACCTTCGGCCATGGAGCAACGCATCGGAAGGATCGATCGGGTGCGTTCTCAGACGGACCGCCGGTTGAATGGGCGTGATCGAGCTCCCGACAACGACGAAAAGCTTCAAGTGTTCTATCCGTACCTCGCGGACACGGTGGAGGTTCTCCAGGTCAACCGGGTGTTTAAACGCATGAACACGTTTCTGCGGCTCATGCACGAGGGCTTGTCGATACCGAAGGGCAACCTCAGGACGGTTGACGTCGGCCGGGAGCTTGTCAACGGACGCCGGGTAGTCGAAGCCATCACGACCAGGCTCTCGACGGCGTTTCCGGTGCCCGGCTGGGCGCTTGATGGACCAGTGTCGGCGCTTGCTGTTGATGAAACTGTCGCAGAGGCGGCGCTCCGCCGGTTTGGGCGTCTGCGGCACACGGTCGCGATGAGCATGCCGGTCTCGTGGGATCCGCAGTCTGGCGATGGCCGCCTGATGGGAACCGTAACGCTCCCGAACGGAAGAGTCCAGCCGTTCGCGTTGGAGATGAAAACAGATGGAGAGCGGCTCGTCGTTCGCTGCGTCAGCCGCGTCGGGCGAATAGGCGCTGCCGAACAGGTTCAGGCGGTAGTTGAGGCTATGGCGCGGTGGCCAGGGCGGATCGGCCTGATTCTCACAGAGGACGCCACGCAGTGCGACCTCGCCGTTGAAGACGATGTCATGCTGGCAGCAATCGGGTACGACATTGAGCGCGTCGCGTTGTTGCTCAAACGAGTGGTCGTATCCGCGGACGCCGTGGAGCACCACCGGTTTGGCGCAATGGATCACTCCATGACTGCCTTCGGCACCGGTCTTCGGAGGATGACGCGGATGGTCGCATCTGATTGGCGGGCATGGTGCCGTCCGGCGAGAGACATAGAGGTAGATCGTGAAAGCCCCATTGTGACTCTCGACTCCGGCAGAAAGCAGCGCGTAGAAGTGAAACTTACCGCCGAGACCTACGAGCTGGAAAGTGTGGTCGCGCGCGTGGCGCTAGTGGCGTCCGTGACCGAGGTCGAGTATCGAGCCTGGTGGCGGAATCGATCCTCACAGATGGTCGGATTCGGATTTGATGCCAAAGGGCGTCTGGTTGCCGAGGCATGGATTCCGAGAGCGGGAGTCACAGGCGACGAGCTTCAGGCGTGCCTACGGCATGTGGCGGCCGAAGCAGATCTCTTTGAGTATCAGCTGACCGGAGCGGATCGGGAGTAAGTCGTCGGCCCAGCCCCGGCAACTTGCCGCGCGAGTTGTTCGTCGAGTTCGGCCCGTACCTGTGGTGCGTCCTGGTCATTCTCGCCTTCGAAGGAGGTGCAGAGAATGCCGGCTGAGGAACGACGGAAAGCGCCGAGGGCGGTCCCGCGACTCCGCGAATTAGCGATATCCTGTAGTTTCTGGCAGGGTTCCTGGCGGTCTCGAGTGTAGGCTTGAGTCTGACTGGAATGCTCGGAGCTGAACGGTTCGCCCGGCAACACCGATGATTCGCATCTGCGGGTTTCAGCAAGGTCCTCCCGATTTGATCTCGGCTCCGCGGACTCTGGGGGTCCAGGGTTTTCGCGCCTGGTTTCCTGGACCTCAAAGGGAGAGTAGCGGTCACCGGCAGCAGTCCGCGGAGCTTCCCGGTGTCACTCCGAGTGTCACCCTGATAGTCGATACGGTAGGCAACAAGGCCACTCTCTCAGACACATCCATCCACAAGCCAGTTGATCTATTTCTCGATCCGCGTTATACTTATCAACAACGGACTACGTTGGGCGACAGAGGAGAACGAGTGCTTTCTACCTTCACACGGTAGAAGTCACTGGTTCAAATCCAGTATCGCCCAAACTACTTTCGGCGTCGCAGGGAAATAGGAAGCTACCGGACCACCGGCGGTTCCGTGCAGCTCAACTTTGAGCACTTGGGCCCCGCGTTGATCGTCGCTGGCTTGCCCAGCGCCAACGGGGTGCCAATAGAAAATCATATCGACAATACGACTCGCCATTCTTGCGGGTTGTTTACGATCCAATCATGCGACTGTATAATTCCGTTTAATGAAGATCAGCTTCGTGATTCCCGCTCACAACGAAGCGAGCTGCATCGGCGATTGTCTCGGTTCCGTTCTCCGCGAGATTAAAGCCTCGGGCGGCAACGCGGAAATCGTCGTAGTCAACAATGCGAGTACCGACGCCACGGCACGCATCGCATCCGGCTTCCGAGGGGTCAAGGTCGTGGATGAACCGCGAAAGGGCCTCACGATCGCCCGGCAGAGAGGATATCTGGAGTCCAGCGGTGACATCATCGCCGCCATAGACGCGGATACTCTGTTGACGCGAGGCTGGAT
>DATKWR010000292.1:0-3448 GCA_035529475.1 Sedimentisphaerales bacterium
GAAACGGCCAGGAGAGACATCATCGTTCAAATCGAAGTGTGGGATCGGTTCGATTATTCCACGGATAAATGGCCTGGCCATCCTTACAACCCGAAGAACAACGTGAATTACACGGGCCAGGGCAGTACCTTAGCTGCGGACTATCCAGATCACCCGGGCGGCAACAAGCAGCCGTTTTTCTTTACCACGCCCACACAGCGAAACATTACAACCGTGCTGCAATACCAGAAACGCTTTGTGGAAAAGATGCTGTCGTATTCTCTCCAGTATGATCACGTGCTTTACTGCATGGACAACGAAACCTCCGGCGAGGAAAAGTGGGCTCTCTATTGGTCGCAGCTTATTTTGGATCAGGCAAAAGCAAAGGGCAAAAAGGTGTACGTGACGGAAATGTGGGATGATTGGGACTTGAAGGCCGCCAGGCACAAGCGCACGTTCGATCACCCGGATCATTACGCCTTCTGCGACGTGTCCCAGAACAATCAGAAGAAGGGACAGGAGCACTGGGACAACTTCCAGTGGACACTTCGGTACACGGCCAAGCAGCCCCGGCCGCTGAACACCGTCAAGACCTACGGTGCCGACGGCGGAAGGCACGGCAACACCCGGGACGGGATTGAACGCTGGTGGCGGCACGTGACCGGAGGCGCTGCTACGGCACGCTTTCATCGCCCCACTTCCGGCCTGGGCCTGTCCGAGCTTTCGATAGCGTCGGTCCAGGCAGCCCGCAAGCTCGAATCGGTGATGAAACTCTGGGATATCGAGCCAGCCAATGAGTTGCTGACCGACAGAGAAGATAACGAGGCCTATCTGGCCTGCCATCCCGGCAAGGCTTACGCCCTCTATTTCACCGACGGCGGCGAAGTCGGGCTCGACCTGCGTAAGGCCCGCGGGCAGTACGCGTTGAGATGGATCGACATTCGGACGGGCCAGTGGAGAGGCGAGCAGCCAATAAACGGCGAGAGCATTGTCACGATCAAGGCTCCCGGCAAGGGTCATTGGCTCGCGGTGATCGTCGGACGGTAGCCAAACGAGGAAAGAATTGTGTGATGATAGGAAAAGCTCTTGAGATCGAAGGCCGTACTCTGCTACCCTTGAGAATTGTGGCGTGAAGGTGTACCATTTACAGATAGGCTATTATGAGACGAAGAGTCATTATTGCAGTTGCTCCTGTAAAGCACCCGGGTTCGGACATGCCGGCAGGGTGTCGCAACCCTCAATCGGCAGACGATGTCGCACAGGAGGTAATAGCCTGTACCCGGGCCGGTGCGGCCATGGTTCATTTGCACGTGAGAGACGCATATGGTCGGCAGACGGCAGAGATGGATGTCTTCGCCCGCACACTCGACTTGATTCGTGCTGAATCCGATATCATCATCCAGGGTTCGACCGGAGGGCTCTCAAGCCTGTCGCTCGAGGAACGATGTGTGTCCCTGAATGACCCGCGCGTGGAAGTGGCTTCGCTGAACATGGGATCGTGCAACTTCGGGAATGACGTTTACATAAATACCCTTCCCGATATTCGATACTGGGCCAACCGTATGCAGGAAACCGAGACCATGCCGGAGTTGGAAGTCTTTGACCTGAGCATGATAGGAACATGCAATAGAATCGCCGACGATGGCCTTGTGTCCCGTCCCATGCACTTCAACATCTGCCTTGGGTTTGAAAGCGCTATCCAGGCGACGCCGGAAAATCTCTACGTCATGCAGGCTGCCCTTCCCGACGGATCCACGTGGGGCGTTACGCACGACGGCATGAAAGACTTCCGCATACTAAGCGCAGCCCTGGGTTTGGGCGCTTCGGCGGTACGTGTCGGATTTGAGGACAGCTTCTATTATGGACCCGAGACAACAGCTGCCAACAATGTTGAGTTGGTGAGCAAGGTAAGAGCCTTGGTTGAGGCGGTGGGTCTGGAGCCCATGACCCCAAAAGAGGCCCGCCGGGCACTGGATCTAAGATCAATATCGGCGTGACAGCAAGCGAAGAACCGCCAACCTGTCTCAACCACTCCCAACAGCCTATTTGCCATAGTCAGAACACTATCGCGGCATAGCCGACGGAATCGGCGCTGGTGGTGCCCATCCTTTCGAGCATGATGTGATTACTGGTGGTTTGCCCGAGCAACAGGCCTCGCAGACAACCGAGCCTCTTGGCGGCCGCGACGGTTGCCGCCGCGGCGCCGGGACCGCAGGCATTGCAGTTCTGCGCCGCGTTGGCCAACAACGCCGCGGCATCAAGCGTCAAAGCCAGATCGATGAATTCTTTGTCATTGACCTTCTCGGCCCATTCCAGCGCTTTGTTGTCCGTTCCCTTCGGCGTAAAACCATAGCGTGGACCGTAATGGGTCAAGTCCGTTGAGCCGAGGCAAACAATTTTCTTCTGTTCCTCCATGCTGATGATCTCGCCAAGGTGCGTACCCAGCGCCACCGCCGCATCCGTCGGCGGGACAAGGATGGGCAGGATCCTGGCCCCGGCGAACAGATACTGTATGAACGGCACCTGCACCTCGATGCTGTGCTCACACAGGTGGGCCTCCGGATTGTTGACGGCCGAGCCTGTGCTTAACACGATGTCGGCTAATTCCTCGTCAATGGCAGCTTCGCCCAGCGGGGTTTCCCAAACGCCGCTGGCGCAGACGGCCGGCGACGCGCCGAAATAGCCATGGGCGGCGCCGAAGATGACAAACGTATGAACCTTCTCGTGTTGTTGCCTGATGGCCGCAAAGACCAGCGCCGCCAGAGGGCCGCTGAACGTCCAGCCGGCGTGTGGTACGATTCCCGCAAGGATTGTCTCGGGCAGCAGATCGCTCGGCGCTCCGGCGTCGAGACATTGGTTGATTTCGTGTATGCAGGAGTGATGCTGGGCGGGATAGAACTGACCTGCAACGATAGGTTTTCTCGTTCGCATTTTCGGCACTCCTGATGAGGGACTATCATCCCGGACCCATGCCCAATTACGAAACTTCATCCCGTTATGCCCGGCGCCGTTGTTCGAGCTTGCATTTGGAGCGCCGGGCCGTTAGTATCAGCGCATCATAAACTGTAGGATATTGTAACCTGTTAAGAAGAGAAAACAATATGGTCTCGGAAAAAACAGCTCCCGTGGCGGTGGTAATGGGCTCGGATAGCGATATGGACGTAATGCAGAGTTGTATCGATCAGCTCGGTTCGTTCGGTATCACGCCGGTCGTGCGGATAATCTCGGCCCATCGCACGCCGCGCATCGCCGCCGAGTTTTCGGAAAATGCCGCTGAAAACGGAATCAAAGTCATCATCGCCGCGGCAGGTATGGCTGCCCACTTGGCCGGCGCTATGGCGGCCAGGACGACATTGCCCGTCATTGGCGTGCCGCTGGTTTGCAGTTCCGGCCTGGGCGGCATGGATGCTCTGTTGAGCACCGTTCAGATGCCGCCGGGGGTTCCAGTGGCGACAATGGGCCTGGGCAA
>DATKWR010000293.1:0-2461 GCA_035529475.1 Sedimentisphaerales bacterium
CGGTTCTGTACGTTAATGATATCCGCCGTGCAGCCTCTTCTGTGGATTAGGGATAATTCGGATGCGAAAGAAACTGAAGGAATTGCGAAGAAAAATTAAGCGACAACTGTCCTGCCTCAAAAGACGATTCGTGGAGCCGCCTTTACCGAAAAACCCTGACGGCGAGGTTCTGGTCCACATCGGCTGTGGGGAGAAAAATGCTCCGGGATTCATTAACGTCGATGCCCGGCCATTGGCCCACGTTCACGTCGTCACGGACGATATCACCTCTCTGGCGGACTTCGAGACGGGAACTGTTGATTTGGTGTACATGTGCCATATTCTGGAACATATCAAGAGAGACGATCTGCGGAAAGTCCTGTCGGAAATGAAAAGAGTGCTTAAAGACGGCGGCGTTCTGAGGATTTCCGTCCCTGATTTTGACAAATTGATAGAAGTCTATGATGCGGCCGGCAAGGATATAGATGCAATCTCCCGGCAGTTGATGGGTGGGCAGGACCACCAGTACAACGTTCACTATTCCGTGTTTAATCGTCAGCGGTTGTCGGATCTGTTCAAGGACGTGGGATTTCGAGAGGTTTCTTCGTGGGATCCCGACAATTGCCGGCATCATGATTTCAAGGACCGCGCTTCTCGCAGACTCAAGGTAAACGGTAAAGAATACATGATCAGCCTGAATCTGGAGGCTGTGAAATAGTCCCCCGCGCGTCGATGAAGTTACTAATCATAACAAATAATCCGGACCGGGCGAGCTTCAGGCAGCGCATCGGAGTCTATCTCGACATTCTGCAGGCCAATGGCATCGATTGCGAAGTCGTTCGGCTGCCCTCCGGCCCGCTGGGGCGTTGGAAGCTTTTTCGGCGGGCGCGGGAATTCGACGGTGTTTTTCTCCATAAGAAAGGCCTGAATCCCCTCGACGCCTTCTGGCTGCGCAAATACAGCAGCAAAATCATATATAATTTCGACGACGCGGTGATGTACAGCGACAAGCGCCCCGAGCGTTACAGCCGTTCGCATTTCGTACCCTTTCGCCGGTCGGTCGAGCTGGCGGACATGGTCGTTGCCGGCAGCTCCTATCTTGCCGAACATGCACGACGGTTCAACTCCAGCGTTGAGATTCTGCCCATCGGTTTGAAAGTCGGTGACTACGCGGTCCCTCGCCCCACCAGGGCGGATGACAGGGTCCGTCTGGTCTGGATAGGCAGCCGGAGCACGCTAAGCTATCTCGAAGAAATCAGGCCCGCGATCGAGCAAATCGGATCGCGCTTCGATAACGTGATTCTGCGGATAATAGGCGATGATTTCCTGGAGCTGGACAACGTGCCCGTAGAGAAACGTTTGTGGTCCATAGATACGCGGGGGATCGAATTGGCCACGAGCGACATAGGGCTTGCGCCGCTGCCCGACAATCGATTCACCAGGGGCAAGTGCAGCTTCAAGATCCTGGAGTATTCCGCTGCGGGTTTGCCCGTCATTGCCTCGCCGGTCGGAACCAACTCGGAATATGTCAAAGAGGGCGCCACCGGTTTTCTTGCGGCAAACGCCCGGCAATGGGTGGACAGAATGACACAACTGATTGAGAGCCCCCAGTTGCGGGAACAAATGGGGCAGGAAGGCCGGGCCTGGGCGAAGAAGTTTGATGTCAGTGTGATTGGAGCACGGCTCTGCAAACTGATTGCAGGCTGTCTGCAAAATCCTCTGACATAGGAAAATTGGAGGTTCTCAATCGAAGAATTGCTGGCCTTCTCCTGGATATCTGAATATAGTGGACGGAGTGGTCTTGCGATCCGCAATAGGGTGGTGCTTTTGATTATCGTATTCCGTGACCTGTGTCGTGTGAAAGCGAGAATATGGGAAGCTGGCTTAGCTCGTTTATAAAGAAGAAGATCGTCGGAAAGAACAGGAACCTGGTCTCTCTTGATGAACCCTATGAGGTCATGGCGCGCCTTCTGAAGGACTATCGCGTAACCGGGATTATCGACGCGGGCGCCAGCGATGGGCGAATATCAAAAAGACTGCTGCGAAAATTTCCTGGAGCCCATGCGTATGCTTTCGAGCCCAACCCCTTTTACGCTGAGACGCTCAGGCACTATGCCAAAGACGACCCCAGGTTTCATCCCCAGTTTCTGGCCTTGTCGGACCGGGAGGGAACGGCGACGCTTCACGTGACGGAATCTCCCGGAAGCACGTCTCTTTTCACCTCGGGAAATCGCCTCAGGCAAATGCAGCCCGATGGGGCGTCCTTGAAAAGTGAGGAACAGGTCGAACTGGTTACGATTGATCGGTGGGCGCAGCGCCACGGCGATCTGGCCATCCAGTTGATGAAATTTGACATCCAGGCCGGAGAGCTGAAGGCGCTTCGGGGCGCGGTTCGTGTCCTGCGCAGCTCCACGCTCCTGGTCTATACGGAGATATGGTTCAACCCCGTGTACGATGAGGGTGCCATTTACAGCGAGGTTGA
>DATKWR010000294.1:0-3742 GCA_035529475.1 Sedimentisphaerales bacterium
GGCAGCACGGCGCCCGCCCCGGCCAGAACCCGCTCGCAAGCCGTCATCGCATCGTCCGTCGTCACGGATGCAACGGCGATTGGCTCAGCTTGTACATACGCCGCGACATCCCTGGGCGAGAATTTGCTGAAACTCACAAGCGACCACGGCTCATCAGGACAACTGCCATTCATGGCATTGCCGTTGAAATAGGCTCTGGCCGAGCGCGTGCTCTCCGAGAACGCCAGGTTGCCCGACGAGTTGACACCCGCCTTGTAAAAGTTGCCGACGAAGTTCATCCTGGTAATGCTGTCGGTGCCGTTGGAACCGTCGGCATTGTAGCCCGCGGCGCTGCCGGCCCAGTTGTAGATGATGTTGTTTCGAAAATCGAGGATGAAGCCGTCCGGGTCCTTCTCGCGGTCGTTGTAATTGCCGGGCCGGGGCAGCCGGGCGTGATGATGAGCGTAGAGATTATGGTGGTAGGTATAGCCGTTACCCCAGCCTCCGCGGATGAGCGAGCCGTACCCGTGCGCGCCTTTGTGGTGCGTTGAGTTGTTCAAGCTTTCGGAGATGATGCACCACTGGACGGAGACGTTGCCGAGCTGCCCGCTGGTTGAGGCCGACAGCGTCTCATCGACGGCCCAGCTCGCCGAACAATGATCGACGATAATATCCCGGCCGGATGAGATCGACAGCGCGTCGCTCTCGGCTTTGGTGTTATCGCCGGGCCGGCAGCGAAGGTACCGAACGATTGTCTGATCGGCCGCGATGGCGAGCGCATTGTCCTTCAGGCATATCCCATCCCCCGGAGCGGTCTGGCCTGCGATGGTGATGTAAGGTTTCCTGATAACCAGCGCCGACTTCAAAGCAATGGTCCCTGAGACACGAAAAATCACCGTCCTGGGTCCGTCCGTCTCCACCGCCGCACGCAGGCTGCCAGGTCCCTTATCGTTAAGATTCGTGACGAAAAGAACCTGCCCGCCCCGCCCCCCGACCGCCTGAGCCCCAAACCCCTCCGCCCCCGGAAAAGCAGGCACAGCACGAGCCCTTTCAGTTATGCAGAAACTTAGGCATACCCACACAAAGAAGACGAACCCACGATTCATAGCTTTCTCCTACCCGGCAATCCTGACGGGTTCAAAATCCTGCTTCCGGCACCTCGCAGCCGGACAACCACGTTGCCAATCGGCCCAAGCATAACGGCTTTCACGCTAAAACGCAATAGGGAGCACGCATTTGAAGCGGCCCCCGGCACGACGCATGGCGACTGTGCGGCTGAACCGCAATTCTGTAGTGCATTGAAGGTCGGAGATTCATGATCAGCGGACAGTCAGCCAATCCCTCAAGCGAAGCTGGCCAGCCACTAAGCCATTTGGCCCTTGCTTTTGCGCCAGATTTGGATTAGCGACGGGTCGCGGGCCTGGTTACAATACGAGAGGCTTGGCAGGCCGATGAATCGCAGGGTAACAAGAGCGGAAGATTGGCGAATAGGGGCGGGAGCAAAAAATGACTCGGAAGAATTCCAGAAAGCTCAAGTATGTGATGACAATTCCTTCTGTGGATATCATCAAGTTCGCCGCGATTGATGACTTGATCCTTCTCGGGAGTACCGATAAACGATATGAAGATCTGAAGGCGCAGAACCCGGTATTGAAGCAATATCTCGACTCGTTCAGAACTCCTTTTGGTAGGAAAGTCAACCCTTCAGTCATCGTGCGCAACGAACGCCTCCCGAAAGTGGATGCGTCTCACCTATGCGCGTTTAGGAACGCGATAGCGATTGCCGGGGTCGTGTATTCACGAGCACTTTCATTCACTCAGAATCAGAATACAGGCTTTCTCTGCACAGACATATTCGATTTTCACCCTGTCAGCGTTTCCAGTGATGGTACAGAACTTATAGCGAAAACACCGTTTGAACTGTCGGCATGGTGTGACGTGAAAAAATTTGTTGGGCAGACGACGCTTGCGGTGATTCACCCGGAGTACATCCGTCCTGCACTTGACGAAGGATTTGCGCTCGCTTTGCTCGATGCAGTCGAGAAACGAACCCGCACACGTGATGAGCAGATGTTCAAGACTCGATTAGCACGATCTATGGAAATGGCATTCCATGCCCTTAGGAGTCCATTCGCGAACTTGGGAGAGCCGGTCGATTTTGGCGTTCAGATGGGTCTGTGGGTATCTGCATTTGAGATTCTGGCCAATCCTCACACTACAAGAGTCGAATTTTCTGACGTCAGTGCAATGATCAAGGCGGTCCCCTGGAGACATAGGAAACTCCGGCTCAAGAATCGCGCAGCAGTTGGCACTCAAGGAAAGAAGACAACTCTTCCGGTTCAGGTTTACGGACGGTTATATCGAACACGAAACGCTTATATGCATGGGAATCGAATGCATAGAGGTGAGTACGAATTTGCAAAGCGAAAGGGATGGGGAAACCTCTTCTTTCAGGCACCGGCATTGTATCGATGCGTCATGATGAATGCGTTGAACTCCAGGGGTTTCGGAAAATCACTTACGGTTTCCCAAGAACACGCCCTTTATGAACGAGTGTTGTTATCCAAGGATGACAGCGACTGACCCCGATCTCGACACAAACGCCAAAGCATTTCCGGAGTTTATGATGCCTGCAGAACCGATTAGCCTTTTTCTGTGTACTTTTGACGGCTCGCGGCAATGACGGACTGCCCCTGTACGGTTTACTGCTTCGCCGAGACGAGTCGAGTAGCGTACCTCTACATTCAGATTCCAGCGGCCTGTTCGTTGCTAAACATCAAGGGAATATGCTACTTTGTGTACTCCGGCTCGGCGCCCTGTTTCCATTTGATGTTGCAGCCCATGCTGGGTTTCTGTTTGGCGGGGACCGGTTTGCCTTCGAGGACGGCATCTAAAGCTGCTCGCAGGTCGGTCCCGGTTACGGGGATGTTGTTTCCCGGCCGGCTGTCGTCCATTTGGCCCCGATAGACGAGCTTTCTTTGCTTGTTGAATAAGAAGAAATCAGGCGTGCAGGCGGCGTGGTACGCCTTCGCAACGTCCTGAGTCTCGTCGTAGAGATAGGGGAAGGTGAAGCCCTTTTCTTCCGCCAGCTTTGCCATCATCTCGGGCCGGTCCTCGGGATAATCCTCCACGTCATTGGAGTTGATCCCGACGACGGCGACGCCCTTGGCCTGATAGACCTTGACGAGCCCGACCAGGCCATCTACGACGTGCTTGACGAAAGGACAGTGGTTGCATAAGAAGATCACCAGCAGAGCCGGTGCATCCTTGAAATCCTCGACTGAGACCAGGTTGCCTTCTGTGTCAGGCAGGCTGAAGTCCGGCGCCGAAGTGCCTAAAGTAAGCATTGTAGAAGCTGTAACTGCCATGATACGCTCCTTCCTGTACGGGCAGGCCCGCGTGCTCCCGTGAGGGACGCCTTACGGTGCTGCCCAGGGCCGCCACGTGGGGCGGCCCCTACGTTATTCGGAGATTTTCAATACGATTTTTCCGAACTGCTCACCCGCCTCCATCCGGCCCATTGCATCCGCCGCGTTTTCCAACGGTCTGACCGAATCTATGACGGGCTTGAGGCCGGCTGTCGTGACGGCTCTGAGCATCAGCCGCACATCTTCGTGCGAGCCCATCGTCGAACCCATAATCGTCGACTGGTTCCAGTAGAGCGCTCGCAGGTTGGTCGGGGCTTGGCCTCCCGTCGTGACGCCGCACAGCACGATCCGGCCGCCCCGCCTGACGAGATTGAAGTTGGTGTCCCAGGTGCCGG
>DATKWR010000295.1:0-11591 GCA_035529475.1 Sedimentisphaerales bacterium
GCCCGATTCACCAGCTCTGACACTGGGGTTTCAGAACATCGACACCAGCGAGATCGGACTGAAAGCAGATTTCCCATACAAAGTTGGAGGGAGACCTTCTGTGGAACACAGACAGCCTCCCTGGCCATCTGGCGACGTGAAGCTTGCCCCTCGCACGCCAGTCGCGATGGTCAAAGCCCAGGGGCAGATCAACGGCGAAGTGCCCCATCACAGGGAGCCTTCAATCCATCCCGCGAATCCGAATGCCACAGAATCTGCCCGCAAGGTGCTGGCTTACCTGTACGAGTTACCGGAACGTTCACAGAACCGGCTCATCTCGGGGCATCTGGCTGGCGGCGCGGTGGGGCCCAACGTGAAAGAGGGCCGTGGTTCTTACAGGTTCACGATGCAGGAGATCGACTACTTGCATCGCGTGTCCGGCCAATGGGTAGGACTGATCGGTGCGGACTATTGCGCTGGCTGGATCGAAAGCCCGAATCCCGTTGAAGATACCATGTATTACCGGGACCTCAATCGGGGGCTGATTGACTATTGGAACGCCGGCGGGTTGGTGGCCATCACCACGCATCAATTCGACCCCCGGGAACTGCACAAGGACGGCGGGCAATGTTTTTTCAAGGACCTGCCCAAAGGAGAGAAGCGTCTGGATCTCTCGCGGCTGTACACCCCCGGCAGCGAAGAATACGACAACTTCCGCGTCATTATGGACCGTTGGGCCCAGGGGCTTCAGGAACTGGCGGATCACGGCGTTGTGGTCCTGTGGCGGCCTTTCAATGAAGCCCGGGATGGAAAGTGGTGGTGCCTTCAGCCGGTCGATCAGTACAAGGCGCTCTACCACTACACATTCGACTACATGACGCGTCAAAAGGGCTTGAACAATCTCCTGTGGGTCTTTGACCCCGTCCGTAACAAGGAAGACCTGGCCTACTACCCGGGCGATGACTGCGTGGATATCGTGGGCTATACGATGAATTGGGATTCCGGGCCGGCCCCGAACGCGACCCGTCCCTTGCCTCAGAAGGTGTTTGGGTGCATCGAGTTCAACGTGCGCACCGATCTGAAGGAACTGAGTCCGGGTGCGACCCCGAGAGACTACGACTACAGGAAGAAATTCAACTGGGTAAAAGAGAACCTTCCCTACTGTTCGTTCTTCATGAGCTGGGACCGCGTCTGGGGATCCTGCGGCCGCGGCACGCCAGACAGCGTCAAGGCGATGTACAACGACCCGGCGGTGGCCAACCGCGGTCAGATTGGCTGGCGAAGCGTTCACCTGCACCCTGGAGAGGCAAAGCCGTGAACCGACGAACCTTCAACCGTCCATCGCTCCGGGCTTGAGTCTCTCTATCGAAAGTGCCTCCCGGCGTCAGTTGTTCAACATCGTCTGCCCATCTGAGACTCACCACGTCTCCTGGGACAGGTCATTATATCCCCAGATGCAGAGCTACGTACTTTCGCAGTGGACACCTGCAGAACACCCTGGAATGGCCGAATCTAAAAGCCTTTGAACAGTACGAATCTCCGGAGGCCATCGAGAAGGCGGACGCACAGCCGTCTCACACTCGGTGACACCCACTCACATACATTGGAGTCATTGAATAACCTAATCGTCCTCTACGAAGCCTTGGGCAAGCCAGAGCAGGCCAACAAGTGGCGAGCAAGACTGCCACAAACAGAAGCTGCAAGAGAGTGACATAGCATCCAAACGGTCCCATTTTTCTGACCTACAGTAGGTCATATTTCCTTGACACTACGTGTCTCACAAATGTCTCCACACGTCTTGATTTTGACGAGATCGAGCGAGGAGGGACATCAATTTCATGCCTAAGAGCAAATATCTTATAGGAATTTCTCATCGTTATAGTATTCAATGAACGGCGCGAATTAGTGAGTGACATTGCCTGACTGATATGCCCTGACACAGATGCCTCAAAGAAAAATCTCTTGTGGCAACAGAGAGTTTAGTGTTTGACTTTGAGCTCATAGGTGAACGATGTCAAAGAGTGCAACCGGAACCCACTACTGGCTCAGTTCTGTCGGCACGTCGGGGGATGATGTTTCTTCAATCTTCTTGTTAGACTTCGCCAACGAAGAGCACTCGTTGGGTGCGATCCGAGAATTGAAAGATTCGGACTGCTGTTTTGCTGGGGCCAGGACCACATTGTGGTAGGGGCGGGCATTGGGCATGTGTATGGCGAAGGTGTCGATTTTCTCGGGCTGGTTGTTCGGGTCGCTATCCGTCCGAGTAAAGGTCTTTCCGTTGAGAGTAATGGACACTGTGATATGAGTGTCGGATTGCCGCTCTATCTTAAAGTACAGCAGCCTGAACTCATTTTGGGGAACGTCAAACCCTCCATCGAAAGGCTCATAGCCCATCGTCGACCATGATTTCTTGCTTGCCAATAGCGAACGATCGGCCGGTGCGATTCGTTTCCAGAAGCGCGTGTTGGTGTGGGATTCACGAGATCCGTCGGGTTTGGGCTCGTACCAGCGTTTCGGTTCCCCGGCTTGGAGATGTGGGGAGAATCGCCACTGATAGCCCCTCCATCCCTTGAATACATCCGATTCTAGCCCTTCGCCGTCGCGTGTAAAACGCCGGCCGCCCGATGAATCGAACAGGTCCACGCGAAAATCACCGGTTCCGGCCAGACAGATGACGCAATCATCGTGACAGAGCTTTCGTCGGCAATCGGGACCGAGGATTTGTCCGCTGCTTTTCCAGAGGATACGGAATTCGGCGACATCTCCTACGCTGCTGATGTTCAGGGGTGACTTAAGGTGAGCGACAAGCTGGTCGGGCTTGCGGCATTGCCAGAGGAGGTGTCCCTGGTCATTGGTGCGAAGCCGACCGGCGTGATCTTCGGAGTGATACCAAGTCATCCCAGCAAAGAGATTCTCAGATATAGCCGTGTCAGAGAAAGCCGGTGCCCGCGATTAGCCCTCGTCGCTTGAGGTGCCGATCAGTACCCAATACGGGGAATTTCACACCTCGACATCTACAAGCAGGCAATATTCAAGTTCTTGGCCGCGGCAGTCTCATCCGGACGACAAACCGTTGCGGTCGCGGGAGCTCCCTTCAGCTTCTCCGGCTCGTTCTCGGCCTGACCGGCAATTTCTATCATCGCATCGACAAAGCTGTCCAGCGTTTCTTTGCTTTCGGTCTCTGTAGGTTCAATCATCATCGCCTCTTTGACAATGGTTGGAAAATACACGGTCGGAGGATGGAAGCCCTTGTCTATGAGGGCCTTGGCAATATCCACCGCGCGAATCCCGTTTTCCGCCATGCGCTGCGATGGGCTTAACACAAACTCGTGCTTGCAGAGCCTGTCAAAAGCAAGTTTGTAGTGGCCCTTGAGTTTATCTTTTACGTAATTGGCGTTGAGAACAGCGTTTTCCGCAACTCGGCAAAGACCTTCTTTGCCCAGCATCAGGATATAAGCGTAGGCTCTCAGCACAACCCCAAAATTGCCATAGAACGGCGCAATGTAGCCGATTGATTGGGGGCGGTCGTATTCCAGCGCGTAGGTGCCGTCGCTGCGCTTTATCACAACGGATACGGGTAGGAATGGCACCAGTTTGTTGCAAACGCCCACCGGGCCTGATCCTGGGCCACCCCCACCGTGCGGAGTGGCGAAGGTTTTGTGCAGGTTCAAATGGACGATGTCGAAGCCGAAGTCACCCGGCCTAGCCTTGCCGACTATCGCATTCAGATTGGCCCCGTCGTAGTAGGCTAGTCCATCAACGCTGTGGATTAGATCGCAGATGTCCTTCACATGCGGATTGAACAGGCCCAGCGTGTTCGGGCAAGTCAGCATGAGCCCGGCCACCTCATCGTTCAGATGTTTTTTGACCGTCTCGACGTCCATAACACCGTTTTCGTTGCTCGGTAAGGAGATCACTCTGTAGCCGGCGATTGCAGCGCTGGCGGGATTCGTCCCGTGGGCGCTGTCGGGGATGAGAACAGTCGTTTTCTTATTGCCTTGCTCCCGATGGTAAGCCGCCATAATCATCATGCCGGTCAGCTCCCCGTGCGATCCGGCCAGCGGCTGCACGGTGAATCCTGCCATGCCGGTTATTTCGCGAAGCAACATGTCGATCTCGTAGATGACGCGCAACGCGCCCTGAGTGAGCATCCCGCCCATCCTTAGCTGGGGCAACAGGGGATGCAAATCGGCAAAGCCGGGATAGGATGCAATGTGCTCAGCAACTTTGGGATTGTATTTCATCGTGCACGAGCCAAGCGGGTAGAAATTATTGTCAACGCCGAAATTCCGACGTGACAGTTCGGTAAAGTGCCTCACCACGTCAAGTTCACTGAGTTCCGGCAGATTTGCCGGCTCCTGCCGCAATAGATCGGGACTCATGCTTATTCTCGGCACGTCCGCCGGACCTGTTCGCACCCCTCTGCGGCCGGGAACACTCTTCTCAAATACTAGTTTCATAAAACACTCTCCAGGGCCTCAGCTAACATACCGATTTCTTGTTTGGTTCTCTTCTCGGTAATAGAGATCAAAATACATTTCTCCATTCCATCGTAGTATCTTCCCAGAGGGAAACCTGCGGCAAAACGCCTCTCGATCAACTTAGCAATCACATCCGCCGCCTCGCACGGCAGGTCCAGCACAAATTCGTTGAAGAACCATTTTCCCCTGAAATGCGGTTCCACACCTGGTATGGCTGTCAGGCGCTTGTATGCATAGTCTGCTTTGTCGGCGCAGAGCTGTGCTGTCTCCTTCAAGCCCTCCTTGCCGAGTAGCGAAAGATAGACAAGAGCCGTCAGCGCACACAGAGCTTCATTCGAGCAAATGTTAGAGGTTGCTTTGTCTCTGCGTATGTGCTGTTCACGCGCCTGGAGTGTGAGGACATATGCTTTCTCGCCGAACGCGTCGACGGTTTCACCTGCGATCCGTCCCGGCATCTTTCTAACGTATTGCCTTCGCGATGCCATGAAACCCAGGTAAGGGCCTCCAAATGACATCGGTATGCCCAGGCTTTGCCCCTCACCCGTTACTATGTCGGCTCCCATCGTGGCCGGCGTTTTCAGTATACCCAGCGATATGGGGTAGCACGAGACAATCAGAAGGCTACCTTTCTCGTGTGCGGCATCGGCAATGTCGCTGAAGTCGTCGATACACCCGAAGAAGTTGGGATTCTGAACAATGACCGCAGCAGTCTTATCGTCGATTAACTGCAATATATGGCCCCGATTGGCCAAGCCGTCTTCGAAACGAGTCTGCTCGAGTTCAATCCTGAGATTCTGCGTGTATGATTTTATCATGACGCGGTAAATCGGGTTGACACTGTCGTCGACGATGACTTTGTTTCGGCCGGTAATACGAAGGGCCATCATCACTGCCTCATAGAGAGCGGTCCCGCCATCGTATAGCGAGGCATTGGACACGTCCATTCCTGTCAGCCGACAGATCATGGACTGGTATTCGTAGATTGCCTGCAGGACTCCCTGCGACAGTTCGGGCTGATATGGCGTGTATGCGGTATAAAACTCGCTGCGCGAGATGATAGACTGGACGGCGGCCGGGATGAAATGATCGTAGAAACCGCCGCCCAAGAAACAGGTGAGATGTGTGGCGTTCTTCTCAGCCAACTCCATAAGCCTGTTTCGAGTCTCCTGTTCGCTCAAACCTCGCGGCAAGTCAAACGTCTCTGCCATGAGTTGACGGGGGATATCGCCAAAAAGCTCATCCATCGTCAGCCCGATTTCGTCAAGCATCTGCTCTCGTTGTGCTGGTGTGTTTGATATGAAAGGCATCTATCGCACTCCCAAAGAACTCGTCGATTGATCTTGAAACCGTACTCAGTTGTCCTCGGATACGCCCAACTGTGACCCTAACGACCGGCCAGGTATTCTTCGTATTGCTTTGAATCCATAAGGCTCTCGAAGGATTTCGTGTCGAAAATCTGCAATCGGCAAATCCAGCCCACGCTGTAACAATCCTGGTTAATTAGCTCCGGCTGAGACTCAAGCTTGTCGTTGACTTCAATTACTCTGCCGGCTACAGGGCTGTAGATGTCGTTGGCAGCCTTCGTGCTTTCCACGAGGGCCAGCTCGTCGTTTCCGGCACATTCCTTGCCAATAGCGGGCAGCTCGACGAATACGAGTTCGCCCAACATCTGCTGGGCGTAATCCGTGATCCCAATTGTCGCGACGCCCCCTTCAATCCGTGCCCACTCGTGGTCCTTTGTGTAAAGTAATCCCTCGATGACCATACTATTTTCTCCGATTAAAATTTGGCAAATCGATCCAAGACCTTGCCTGTGAGGTCTCGTTCCAGACGTTCTCCCTTCTTGGTGCTCTCTCTCCTGCCTTGCCGGACCTGACTGCTGCTCCTTGCTGTATAGTAGAGTCCGACCGGATCATCCTTTTTCAGAGCTGCTCTGTCAACGTAACCCAGAGCGATTTGCGTTTCCCCTGCTCTTGCACAGCTCAACACCCAACCGACACACCGGCCCTGTTCGTCAAGCAAGCTATCGTTCTGCCGAACAGGTCTGATACCCTTTGTGCCCGGCAGTTCGATCCTAGCAACCTTCATGTCATATTCTCGGGATGTCCGTTCCATAGCTTTCTTGCCGACGAAGAACTCCTTTTCCAGCTTGACGGCCCAGGCGTATCCAGCCTCGAAAGGCGAGATGTCGTACTCGCCTGCCAGTTCATGTCCGTAAAGCGGAAGGCCCGCTTCGATTCTCAGGCTGTCACGCGAGCCCAAGCCGCACGGCAACAATCCCAACGGCTTTCCCGCATCGAGAGCCGCCTCCCACAGTCGCGGCACCTTCTCCGGATGCGCGAACAATTCGAATCCGCACTGGGCTCCAGTGTAGCCGGTGCGCGACACGAGGCATGCGATGCCCGCGATCTCGGTCTCAGTGAACGCAAACGGCCGCAAACCTGCAATTTGCATCCGGGCTTCATCATCCCGGATCAAAAGGGAAAGAATGTCCAGTGACTTGGGGCCCTGAAAAGCGATCTCAACCATGCAATTGCCTTTACAATCCCCATCCCGCAAATCCTGCACCTGTGGTTTGGCTGATGCTGTCCTGCCGGAATCCTCCGAATCGATGCAGACCTCACCTTCAAGCACGGCACCGATCCAATTCTTGATCTTGGCATGATTGGCGGCATTTACGACGAGGAAGAAGTCTTCTGTGTCCCTGCGATAAACTATGATATCGTCAAGGACCGCTCCGGATGAATCGAGGACAAAAGAATATCGCGCTCGCCCGGTCTCGAGGCTCGCGATGCTGTTGGTGGTCAGTAGGTCTGTGAACTGGGCGGCGCCGAGCCCGGAGATTCCCAGTACACCCATGTGAGTACAATCAAAGACCCCGGCTGCCTCTCGAACAGACTTATGCTCGCCGGATATGGACGAATACCACAACGGCATAAGATACCCGGCGAATGGGGCAATATGGGATTTGTCGGTCAGTCTGCAGTGCCAGTCGTACAAGACCGTTCGCCTGGCACTGCTTTCGGGCGGGTGGAGTCCTGACCCGTTGTCGGTGCTGTTCTGTAACACCTATCGGCCCTCATTAGAACAGAAAGCGGATATAGTCTGCCTTCGCAGTTATCACTATACCCCTCTGTCCGTTTACCTGAGATAATTATCCCTTCGGTACCTGCAATATATACAGTCTCTCCAGAGGGCCGTCCGACCAAGATCCTTGTGCCTGAGAGTTTCCCTGCCGCCTTCACAGGCAACCGGTTACACCTTCGGCGTCCCAAATTGTGGAACTCTCTCCTGGCCATCAACCGGAGTCTCTGCCAGATTACACCGGCCAAAGGCCGCTGTCAAGCAGGAAATTGAGCTATGCCCACCGCGTTGGTTGCCGTGGGAGGCAAGAAGGATGTTGATCAGCCCCGTCGTTTCGATAGACATCAGCAACCTTGCGAATATGACTAAAGGCTCTTTCGACTGTCGAAAGTCTTATCACTTCTCTTGCCTTGGTTACAAAGAAGGTGTCGGCTGTATCACTCCGATGACCGCTGCGACTGATCTGCCCCCCTTTGTTGGTCCAGTGTCTATGAGAGCGTTCCACAGTCCTGTACTCCATCGAACACTGGCCAACAGCCGGCAGTGAAGACTCTGCCGGGCTGGGACGCGGCAACCACTCGTCAAGGTCTCCAAGCACCGGGATGCATGACACCCGAGGCGACCTAAGCGAACTGTATGAAGCCTGATGAAGCCTGGGGCAAGCCGGAAAAGGCCGAGGAATGGCGAGCAAAACTGCCACAAACAGATGCTGTAGAAGAGTAATATGTCACCACTAAAAGAGCCCCAATTGTTTGACGTACGAAACGTCAAATTTCCTGGACAATGTATGTTACGAAAATGTCTCCACAGACACCGATTTTTCCCATATCAAGTCCTAAAAAATGTCAAATTATTGACCAAGGAGGCGTTTTTTTGTATCGCCATCGTATTCAATGACCGTTGCGAATGTTCCTTAGATCACCATTGCCTCAATGAGAGACAACGATCGTACATGAGCCCTGTAGATCGGCAGGGGCACCTCACGAAAGGCCATAGAAGCGATGCGCGTTACTCCAGAAGAGCTTGCGCCTGTCCTCAGAAGATCGTTTTCGCACGATCTCACGGAGCAGCTTGGTCCATACGTGCAGTGGTGCTCCACGAGTGCAAACCGGCCAATCGCTGCCAAAAACTACCCGATCCGGCCCAAAAGTGTCCAGGCAATGCGCCACGATTGGCGAGAGGACTTCAGCGATCGCGTTGCCTTTTGGAACGCGAGCAATGATTCCGCTGATCTTGCAGATCACGTTTGTCTGCTTGGCCAGTATATCAATATCGCGTTTCCACTGGTCAGCATCATGCTGCGGCTCTCGGCCCCAGTCCAGCTTGCGCTCGAATGCCAGCGGATCGGCATTGCCACAATGATCCAGGATGAACTTCGTGTCGCTGCATTGCTCGACAATCTTCGCTGCTTGCCCGATCAATATGGGTGGTACCAGCAGGTCAAAACTCATGTTCAGCCTGCCAAGCAGTCGCAGGTTCTTAATCAGCCGGTCATCCTCTAATTGCCTGGGATTGTCCAGCCCGTGTCGGATGCCCTTGATATAGGGATTGCCCTCAAATTGGAGGATGTAGTTCTCAAAGCTGTTTTCTAAAACCGATCCGCCAATCACGGCTGCGCAGGTGGGATTGCTATGGTCCTCGCAAACCTTGAGAATGTGTTTTGCCTCAGCCAGCTTCTGCTCGGGTGCAACAGCCACCTCCATATAGATTGCCTTGGCAATCCCAAGTCCCTCTGTCGCCTTTTCGTAGTCAGCCATCGTGAAGTCCCGCGTCAACTCGCCACCGGCCTTGAGCCAGGGCAATTGGAACTGACTCAGATTCCACAAGTGCTGATGCGTATCTACAGTCAACGAAACGCCCGGAGAGCGCTTCGACTCCACACACACAGCATCATCACAACCTATGGCCAACAGAGCTGAACCGAGAAGAAATTGCCGGCGATTCATCGAACATCCTCTTTGTTGAGTCTAAGCGCTCCAACGCAACATGGTCTCTTCGTTTGCTCAGTGTACCCAAAGAGTTGTGTTTAATCAAACACTCTGCGTTGGACATCCAGTTGGATTGGCGTGATAGGAGCGGACCCACGGATTCATTGTCCGTGGGTCCATTTGGCGTGTTTTATTTCTCAAGAACGGCTGCTTCGTATTATGCGGCCTTGCTGCCACACTCCGAGCAATAGACTCCTTTTGTCAGCAGGACGTGGTCGCAAACCGGACACCTGCGAACCAAGCTGACGGTCCTTCTTGGGCTAACCAACAGAATTAGCAGTACGGCAACGATAGTAATCGCCGTGCCAGTTAGATACTCACTCCGCAGGTTTCGTGCCCAGTCAACGACGCCCTTCTCAGCCAGCCAGTCGGCCACAAACAGAACGTTGCCTATCAAGAGGATTGTCCCCGTTAATCCCAACACAATGATTTTTCGAATTGTCAAGCTCATCACGTACCCTTTCCAAAAAGTAATATTCGTCAATATCCAGGGTAGCGCGATCTCGGAAAAGCGCAAGGATTTTCTCGAAAAAAATCTATTGGCTGATGTAAGTGGCGAGACCGCGCGAACTTACATGTCAAAGAAAATCTTAACTGGATGCACTTTATTGCGCCAAAGACGCCCGTTTGCCACAGGTGTCTGCTGAAGAAGCTAATCGGACGAGGGCAATGGAGAAAACAGTGAACCTTTTGACGACCTCCGGGTTATGGGCCCGGCAACGGTTAAGAAGAAGCTCTCTATGGTATCGTTTCGCTAACCTTCGTTTCCTTGCCATTTCGCCAACACAGATCGCACCGTGTCTTCCACACTGACGCGTGCATCGGCTCGGTCCCAACCGCTCATCAAGAGTCTATCGTACCGCGTCTCAACATGGCGTACATGGGCCACCACAGCCAACCGAACGGCCTGTTCATCAAGAGCCTTCGCCGCCGCAGACCGCCCCACTCTGCCACTGTATTTGGTGCACGCGTGTTCCGCTATGGATTTTGCGGTTTCTGGAGGGCATTTCGGATAGAGCTGCCGAACCGCCTCAGCAAAACGCTGGACGTATGCGAGGTCCAGTGCAGCCCTCCGGTCTGCTTCACGGATACGGCGCTGCGTCCGTGCATCGTCATCTGCTAAGCACTCGATTTCGGCCTGCCTGAGGGCCGGTTCCTCAACCAGTAAACCCTGCCGTTCATACCGCTTTCGAGCCTTACTCCACTTCAGAACAACGGCAGATAGCGTCGAGTGCTTTCGTGCGCGCCGGGTCACAGCAGCATCGCCGGAGGGGAGAAATACCAGATGATCCAGGTCCGCGCAGGAGAGACACAGAGCCCCCTTCCCTTCTTTCAACGTGATCCACGCCTTGCTGCCAAGCTCCCCCTTACACTCATCACATGTGGATTCCCTCGAGCTGATGAATACCTTCAGGTCTTCTCGTTTTTGGTAATCAGCATGTAAAATAGCCACGGGTCGGCACGCAAATCAGCCACACCCAGGCCACATAATAAGCCTCCCTCGGGAGACCCACAAATACAATTTTACTTTTCCTTGATTTTACCCTTTTGTACGGACTGCTTGAACCTGTAGCTTTCGCCGTTCATCTCGAAGATGTGGCAATGATGGGTCAGGCGATCCAGCAAGGCAGCGGTCATTCGTTCGCCCTGAAAGACCTGGACCCATTCGCTAAAGGCCAGATTGCTGGTAATCAGCACGCTGCCTCTCTCGTAGCGGTCCGCAAAGACCTGGAACAGAAGTTCGGCTCCCGTCCGGCTGAAGGTCAGATACCCGAGCTCATCGCATATCAGCAGATCCGTTCTGTCCAGCTGCGTCAGGAAGCGTTCTAACTGATACTGTTTGCGCAGTTCCTCCAGGCGATTGACCAGGCCCGCCGCCGTAAAGAACCGGACCTTGCGTCCCTCTCGACACGCCGCTAGTCCCAAAGCAATCGCGATGTGGGTCTTGCCGGTGCCCGGCGAGCCGACCAGACAACAATTCTCCCTCTTGTCGATCCATTCGCATCGGGACAATTCCAGTATCTTCTGTTTGTTGAGCGAATGCATGACACTGAAGTCA
>DATKWR010000296.1:0-9399 GCA_035529475.1 Sedimentisphaerales bacterium
CGCCAATCCACCGACTACGGCGCCACGTGGAATTACGCGAACGTTCGCTTCGTCGATGCCGACTTCTCAGGCACGAAGGGGTTCTTTGCACCGACCTTCCTTCAATTCGGCAAGGCATACGCCGGCGCAAGGGACGAGTACGTTTACATATATGCGCCCGAGAACAAGGACGGCCAATGGGAAGTGCAGAAGCCGGGACACATCAGCCTGATGCGCGTGTCCAGCAGTCAGATCACGGAAACGTCCGTCTATCGTTTCTTCACGGGCCTGGACGGCAGCGGAAATCCGACGTGGTCTTCGGACGTCAACGCGCGCAAACCGATATTCGAGGACTCCGTCAACGGCGCGATGCGCACAAGTGTGATCTACAACGCGGGCTTGAAGCGCTACATCCTGGTTACCCAGCAGAAGAGCCGATTCAAGGCTAATGACGGCCATATCGGTATCTACGGCGCGCCGGAGCCGTGGGGGCCCTGGACCACGATCTTCTTCAAGAACGCGTGGGACGCCGGAATACAAACAGCCGACTCGCAGAGCAAGACCGTCTTCTGGAACTTCTCAAGCAAGTGGATGAGCTCGGACGGCAGGAAGTTCGTTATGGTCTATACAGGCAAAGGCAGCGACGAGTGGGGAACAGTCGAAGGCACGTTTTCCACACCATAGAGCAGCAATCCGGCTGCCGGGCAAACGTATTTCACAACCGGCAGACCCAAGAGCCGATAGGTCCCATGCCGGGACAGCAGCCGCGTGAGGTACTGTCCATGCCGGAATCCGGCCCGACCGGAGATGCTCAATCCATATGCTCTGCGACCTTCGGCGCAGGTTCTTTGCCCATCAACACCATTCCGAAATGCTCATAGGTTGCATTGGTCTTGGTATCCCGGTCGTGCCACCGTGCCAGGAATTCCCGCTCTCGGAGCCACGTTCTGCGGAATGAAGCAGGGTCCTCAAACAGCAATACGCCCTTTGCCCATCCGATGACGATTGCATAATGACCGTCGTCGTAGTCATTGCGCCAGTCCTCAAGGGTCATGTAGCGATCCGCCCACGCCTGGAGCAGTACGATCACCGGATGTCCAGCGTCAACCATTCGTTTCACTTCCCGCAGAGTCCAGCCCGCAGACGCCTTCACGTCGAAACCGTGCTGCCGGGAGACGGCGACCATGCCGGCAATGGGCGTGCCCTCCTCCCCGGTTCCGAGAGCGTCCATCAGCTCGTCCTCGCGAACCTCGACGCCGTAGTACGCCATGACCGTCTGCAGGGCTTTCGCTCCACAGTCGAAATCGAACGTTTGTCTGCCTATATGAAGGTCAATCACGCGCAGGTCTCCTTCTCATTCTGATTCACGAGGCGCAAGGTCACCGACAACGAGTCGGCAAAGGCCCGGCGCAATCGGTTAATGGCCCGAACATCCGGTGTCCTGTCCGCATTCTTGTACAACCGTTCGTTCGTTTCCTGGATCAATGCAGGGACTCGCGATCCGACACGCGAAAACGCGTTGACCGAATGGGCGGCGCACACGTGACCGTACACCGTGTAGTACTCCGAAGCGTTCACCGTGACGTTGACGTCAGGCAGACGCTTGCGCAACTCTGCGGCATAGGTCTCGACATAGATATCCGGACAGTAGTACAGAGGGCCGTCGTCCAAGGCAGAGTGCTGGAAATTCATCAAATCGATTTGGTTGTCGGCAACGCCGCGGGCCGTGACGGTGGAATGGCCGTCGAAAAGGAATGTCGCCCCCGCAATGATGTTGTCCTCGATGCTTTGATGGAACACCGTCAAATACCTCTCTGCGAGTTGCCTGCGGACCTCTACGGAGGGTTCATGGCCCTCGCGATACACCGGCCGTCCTTTCACGTCCCCGAGCGGGACACTGTCGTCGAGGATGTCGGGGCGGCGGTTCCCCTCGAGAACGATACTGCAGTAGGGGAACACCACGTGCCGATTGCGCAGAATGTCCCGGAAGTCATACAGCCAGTTCGTGTACCAGTCCACGTTTTGCGCCAGCGTGGGAAAATCCTCAGAGAGAGCGTCCATAGCGATCTCGGAGGGGATGACGATCCCACTGTGAGGCACGACTACAAGAATGCCCATGTCAGTCATATAGGCTCGCCTTTCCTTCTGTGATTCGATGGTCGCGGCTGGGCGCGCAGAGATTGGGTGTTTGACGCACCCTGCACCGCCAACTGCATTTGCCGCAATCGCCATTGTTTTGTGCCTGCGCGCGCAAACAGGTGAGGCGCCCCCACGCCTCGTTTGCACGATACGTCCAATATGATAGTCCCACGGCCAGTGACGGGTCAAGGGGGGCCCCTGGCTTACAAAATTGTAATTTCTTGCATTGAACCTACAATTTTGTTATCCTTCCGGCGTGAAGACAAAACGTGCCAAAGAAGTTGAGATACTAAGCGACATATCGAGAGATTTCTCGGAGTCGCTCGATCTGGATGGGACGTTGAAGTCCATACTCAAATCGTTCGATACCCACCTCAAATTGCGACGGGGAACCATCGCGCTGCTGGATCCCGATACGGAGATGATCAACGTCAGAGTCGCTCACGGGCTGAGCAAGCAATCCGCGAGCCAGGCCAGCTACAAGGTCGGCGAGGGTATTACCGGGCTGGTCGTGCAAAGCGGCAAAGAAATTGTCGTGCCGGATATTCACAAGGATCCCCGCTTCCTGCACAAGACCGGGTCAAGAAAAGAGCGAAAAGGCAAACGGATAGCCTTCTTCTGCGTTCCGATAAAGCTGGAAGGCCAGACGATCGGCACGTTGAGTGTGGATAAGCAGGCCGACACGAACGACGATTTCGATGCCAGTCTCAGGCTGCTCAAAGTCATCGCCACAATGGTCGCCCAGGCCATCAAGCTGAATAAACTCATGGAATCCGACCGGCGGCAGCTTCGCGAAGAGAACGTGCGCCTGCGTGAAGAGCTCAAAACCCACTTCGACATACACAATATGGTCGGAAGCAGCAACGCGATGAAGGAGGTGTACCGGCTGATCGAGCAGGTCTCCAACAGCAACGCCACGGTTCTTATCCGCGGCGAGAGCGGAACGGGCAAAGACCTTGTCGCTCACGCCATTCATTACAACAGCCTGCGAGCCGACAAGCCATTCGTGAAGGTCAATTGCACCGCCCTGCCGGACACGCTGCTGGAAAGCGAGTTGTTCGGCCATGAAAAAGGCGCCTTCACCGGCGCCGTTGACAGGAAAATGGGCCGGTTCGAAAGAGCACATAGGGGGACCATCTTTCTCGATGAGATAGGCGATTTCTCGCTGAATCTCCAAGTCAAACTGCTGCGCGTCATCCAGTTCAAAGAGTTCGAGCGGGTCGGCGGCTTCGAGACGATCAAGACGAACGTGCGAATCGTTGTCGCAACGCACAAGAATCTCGAAGAGCAAATCAAAGAAGGCCTCTTCCGCGAAGACCTTTACTATCGCGTCAACGTCTTTCCTATTTACATGCCGCCGCTTCGGGAACGCAAGGACGACATCATGCTCCTGGCGGACTACTTTCTTGAGAGAATCGCCGCCGAGAACAACAAAGGCATCACCCGCATTTCCACACCCGCGATTGAAATGCTCACGAGGTACCATTGGCCGGGCAACATCAGGGAGCTGGAGAATTGCATCGAACGGGCCGTCCTGCTCTGTGACGGCGAGGTCATTCGCTCCGAGCACCTGCCGCCGTCGCTGCAAATGATCAGGAAGACCGAACCCGTTGCCAGTCGCTCTCTGACAGAGACCATTGAGAACAAGGAAAGGGAGCTTATTGTCGATGCTCTCAAGAAATCCCGCGGCAGCCAGCGAAGAGCGGCGAAGGAATTAGGCATCACCGAACGCATGCTCGGCTACAAGCTCAAGAAGTACGTCATTTATCCTCGCTACTACATCTGAGTCCACAAGCTGTTTCTACATTTTCGTAGATATAACCAGCCATAGTTACGTTATTGTAGCTGCCAAGATATCTCTCCTCCAATCCCACTTCTCGCTATGTTCTTGTAGCACAAAGACTTAGGCATTTACCCAAAGAATACCTGCGTTTTGGCACGGCACTTGCGAAGGTGGTATTCAGACGTGCTGTCTGGTTAACCGAAGCAAGCGTCACAAGTTGGGCTATGCCAACGAAGGGCAGTTTTTGGAGAACAATTGAAATGAGAAACAAGAGTAAGTGCTTGATCGCGGCCGCAGCCATCGCAGTGTCCATAGGTGTGAGCGCGCTGAAGGCCGCAGACAACGTTACCGTGGGAGCGACGGCCGATTTCTTCGGCAAGTACGTATGGCGCGGACAGAATCTGGTCGATGACTGGGTGCTCCAGCCCGGGGCCGGTATCGGGTACAAGGGACTGACCGCGTCGGCCTGGGGCAACCTCGACCTTACCGGCGAGAACGGCAATAGGGGCGAGTTCTCCGAGGTGGATCTCACACTCGATTACTCGGGGCAATTTTCCGGCCTCGATATTCTGAGTTATTCGGCCGGCTTGATTTACTACGATTTCCCGGTGCCGCACGCCGGAGATGATACGACCGAACTCTACTGGGGTCTTAGCCTTGACGTCCCGGCCAGCCCATCTGTGACGGTTTACCGCGATGTCGATGAGGCTGACGGGACGTATGTTTCGCTGGGCATCAGCCACAGTTTTGCGGACGCCTTCGAGCTTGGGCCCGGCATCCCGGTCTCTCTGGACCTCGGCGCCAGCCTTGGATGGGGCAGTGCGAGCTACAATAAGTTCTACTGGGGCGTCAACAGCGACAAGCTCAACGACCTGGTCCTCTCGGTCGGTTTGCCGTTCGAGATCGCCGGCTTCACCATCACGCCCAGCGTCAATTACGTTACGCTGATGAGTGATGCCGTCCGGCGAACGGATGCGTACGGCAGAAACAGCGATGACATGTGGTACGCAGGCATAGGTTTTGCGAAAGAATTTTAGCCGGATTACGTGCAAAGGGGCAAAACAATGAAAAAGCTGCGACTTAGCTTCATACTGTCAGTTCTCATCGTGTTGGGGGCTCCGGCGGCAATCTTCGCGGCCCCATCCGAGGGCGGCAGCGTCGAAGCGATCAAAGAAGAGCTGCAAACCAATATCAACATCGTCTGGACGTGCATCGCGGCATTCCTTGTGTTCTTCATGCAGGCGGGCTTCGCTATGGTTGAGACGGGCTTCACCAGGGCCAAGAATGCCGTGAACATCCTGATGAAGAACCTGATGGACTTCGCCGTGGGCACCATCGCCTTTTTCCTGGTTGGTTTCGGCCTGATGTTCGGGCAAACCAACGGACTCTTCGGAACGACCCTGTTCGCGATGGGCGGCGTGGAAGCGGGGACCCACTGGAACTGGACCTTCCTGATCTTCCAGACGGTCTTCGCGGCCACGGCGGCCACCATTGTCTCCGGCGCGATGGCCGAGCGGACCAAATTCGTCGGATACATGGCTTACAGCTTGTTTATAACGCTGTTGATCTATCCGATTTTCGGCTCGTGGGCATGGGGCGGCCTGCTCGACGGAGGCGGCTGGCTCGAGAAGCTCGGGTTCCTGGACTTTGCCGGCTCGACCGTCGTACACTCGATAGGCGGGTGGCTGGCTTTGGCCGGTGCTATCACGCTCGGCCCAAGATTGGGCAAGTATGCGCCCGATGGAAAGCCAAAGGCCATACTCGGGCACAATATCCCGCTGGCCGCACTCGGCGTCTTTATTCTGTGGTTCGGATGGTTCGGCTTTAACCCCGGCAGCACCACAGCAGGCGATGGCTCGATAGGCTATATCGCCGTCACGACCAACCTATCGGCCGCGGCCGGGGCCATTGTGGCCATGGGTGTCTCATGGGTGATCATGAAAAAGCCTGATGCGTCGATGGCATTGAACGGAGCCTTGGCGGGACTGGTCTCGATTACGGCTCCGTGCGATGGCGTGACTCCGGGAGGTTCGATGGTCATCGGCGCCGTCGGCGGTGCCCTCGTGGTCTTGAGCGTTCTGTTCATCGACCATGTCCTGAAAGTCGATGATCCCGTCGGTGCGGTGAGCGTTCACGGCGTTTGCGGGGCTTGGGGAACGCTGGCGGCAGGACTATTCAATATGGACAGCGGCCTTTTCTATGGCGGCGGCCTGAAACAGTTAGCTGTGCAGGCCCTCGGTGTCGCTACCGCTTTTGTCTGGGCATTCGGCCTGGGGCTGGTCCTGTTCTACGCCATCAAGAAGACAATTGGACTGCGTGTCACGCCTGAAGAAGAGCTCAAAGGACTTGATATCGGCGAGCATGGCATGGAAGCGTACGCCGGATTCCAGATATTTACGACGACATAGGGCCTCGCTCCCTATGAAGGAGACAGAACGATGAAACTTATAATCGCCTATATTCAGCCGCACAAGCTTCAAGACGTCAAACAATCGCTGTACAAGAACGAAGTGTTCAAGATGTCCGTGACGAACGCGCTGGGCTGCGGGGCACAGAAGGGTTATCATGAGAGCTACCGCGGCGTCGAGTTCGAGGTCAATCTGCTCAAGAAGGTCAGGCTTGAGATAGCCGTGAACGAGGATTTTGTCCAGAAAACAATCGACGCGATCATCGAAGGCGCCAGAACCGGGCAGATTGGTGACGGAAAGATATTCATAGTCGATCTGGGCGAGTGCATCCGCATTCGAACCGGGGAAAAAGACGGTGAGGCAATAGGATAGCGTGCGTTTTGGGCAAGACCGCATTCTCGGTGGCGGGGCTCGTCGCTCATGGATTCGCAAATAACTACAAAATTGTATGTGAATCATGGCCTATTCTACAAAACTGTAGTTTGCGACCATTCTTGGCAGAATAAGCCGCTTATTCATAACTGGTTGCATTTGAAAGCTTTACGTATAGATCGACCCGTCCCGGCGAGATTGGCACGGCTATTGCTCAGTATATCCTCTGTGAAACGGTTGTGGTGCAGCGCACAAGTAAAGGAACAGAAACATTGGAGCAGAGAATGATTCGAGTAACAAAGAATGGGCCTTCATCGCCCAGAGGGTTGGTTCCAACATCCATAGAAGAATCCTCAATGCGGGAGTTCCCGAGTACGTCTTCGCCATGTTTCCGGGCACGTTCGCAACCCTTGAAGCAGCCCGAGCCGGATGTATCGGCGACGGAACGGTCCTCGTTACCCCCCTCGAAGAGTGCATCCGCATTCGACTGGAGAAAAGAATAGTAAGGCTGTAGGATAGTTTTGAACAAATCCCAATGCCAACAAGAAGTAACGATTTTTTGAAAGGAAAGCAGCAATGACACCAAAGGAATTTTTCGAATTCGCTAAGAAGAACGGTGCGGCGATGATGGACCTGAAATTTGTGGACATGCTCGGCACGTGGCAGCACTGCTCGTACCCGATTGCGGCCATCAATGAGAGCGTCTTTGAAGAAGGGCTTGGTTTCGACGGCTCTTCGATCCGGGGCTGGCAGGAAATCCACAAGTCGGACATGATGGCGGTGTGCGATCCGACAACGGCGGTGCTTGACCCGTTCTTCAAGGAGCCCACTATCAGCGTGCTCGCCGACATCGTTGACCCGGAGACGCGAGAGCTGTACAGCAAGTGTCCCCGGACGGTCGCCAAGCGGGCCGCCGAGTACCTCAGGAAGACGGGCATCGCCGATACGTGCTTCATCGGTCCCGAGCCCGAGTTCTTCATCTTCGATGAGGTGCGGTACGAGCAGAACCAGCACACCGGTTACTACTCGATCGACTCGGTCGAGGGCGCGTGGAACACCGCCCGGTTCGAAGAGCCCAACCTGGGGTACAAGCCGAGCTTCAAGGGCGGCTATTTCCCGGTCAGCCCGACCGATACGTACCACGACCTGCGAGGTGAGATGGTCTATGAGCTGATGAAGGTGGGCGTGGTTATCGAGGCGCACCACCACGAGGTGGCCACCGCCGGCCAGGCCGAGATCGACATGCAATTCGCCGAACTGACCAGGATGGCGGATCACTTCATGTGGTACAAGTACATCATCAAGAATGTCGCCAAGCGTCATGGCAAGACGGTAACGTTCATGGCCAAGCCAATCTTCGACGACAACGGCAGCGGCATGCACACGCACGTGTCCCTGTGGAAAGGCGGCAAAACCCTGATGGCCGGCAACGGATACGCCGGCCTGAGCCAACTGGCCATGTACGCGGCGGGCGGTATCCTCAAGCACGCCCCGGCCCTGCTGGCTTTTGCGGCTCCGACGACAAACTCCTACCGTCGGCTCGTGCCCGGTTTCGAGGCCCCGGTCAACCTCGTAATGAGCGCCCGCAACCGCTCGGCATCGGTTCGGATCCCGATGTATTCCAAGAGCGACAAGGCCAAACGGCTTGAGTTCCGCTGTCCCGACCCGACGGCCAACGGCTACTTGACCTGGTCGGCGATCCTGCTGGCGGCGATCGACGGCATCCAGAACAAAATCGACCCGGGAAAACCGCTGGACAAGAACATCTACGAGTTGGAAGGCGAGGAGCTGGCCGCGATTCCCAAGGTCCCGGGTTCTCTGGGCGAATCACTTGAAGCCCTCGAAGCGGACCACGAATTCCTGCACGCCGGCAACGTCTTCACACATGAATTGATCGACGCGTGGATCAAATGGAAACGCAAGGAAGAGCTTGACGAGATAGCCCTGCGGCCGCATCCGTATGAGTTCGCGCTCTACTACGACAGTTGATGGTTGCACGTAGGTGTGAATGCCGCGTGTCAACCCACGGTAAATAGGCGGTGTCTGCTGCACTTGGTTGTGCAGTTGGCATTGGGTTGTGGGCGAGGCCTGTTCCCGAGAAGTTCGGTCCCGAAACAAGGGTTGACTGGCGGGTCAGGCCTCGCTCCTGTTCAATGGTCGCCCGATTGCTCCCCTAAGCTTCTCACTACAGGGGAGCAACCCTCGGCGGAAGCCCTCTATTAACAGCCAAGATTATGTTATTACGGACGCTTATACGTCCTATTAAAGAATTGCGTGTGCCAAATCCGAACAAATAACGTACTGTATATACATGATGGCCTGCTACCAACCCGTTATTGTTGCGCCAGTGGGAGTTCGGTAACGGCTATGCCCTACTCTTACCATAGACTTTGAAAGACTTGATATTTTTCGTGAAGCAGGTGTTTGATGGCTGTACGGCTAAGAGATTCCGGATTATACGAGGCCCGGCGTGAACACGACGCCTGCGGTATTGGCGCGGTTGTAAATATCTCCGGCAAGCGAGAGCACTCTATCATTGAATACGGCAAGCAGATTCTGCTTAACCTCCACCATCGCGGAGCCGCCGGAGCGGATGAGACGACCGGCGATGGAGCCGGAATTCTCTTTCAAATTCCTCACGAGTTCTTCACATCCCAATGCGGAGAGCTGGGGTTTTCGCTGCCTGCCGTCTCGCAGTATGGCGTGGGGGTTGTTTTT
>DATKWR010000297.1:0-3436 GCA_035529475.1 Sedimentisphaerales bacterium
CTCAAGAGTCATCAAGCAAAAACAAAAGATGACCTGAAAGCTTTGGCACAACGAAAGCTCAGACAGATGGCGAATAACTCAGATCAATTGCGAGGCATTTTCTTTCGATGCTATGTTGCAGAACTTTTGCACTAAGCTATATATCCAATGTTTTTTCACCGCCAAATCCTTTTTTCGAGTTCCATTCTACTGCAATTATGAATTCCTTGCACGATCTTGACATCAAGAATCCGGGTTCTGGTTTCGCAAGCTGATGTTGCGAATATTGCGGCGACAGTATATACTGACGTTGTGGTTGCGGCCGCTCGCGCCGCAACGGGACTCGGAGCGAATGAATTTGGCAAGGCAGGACGATCATGAACGACAGGTTGAATCGACGGGATTTCATTAAAGCGGCCGGTGCCGTTTCAGTGGCTGCGTGCGCGGGAGCCCCGGTGTGGGCCCAATCGGCGGACAGGCCGAACATCTTGTGGGTGACCAGCGAAGACAACGGCCCAGCCCTGGGCTGCTATGGCGATGCCTTTGCCGATACGCCGAACATCGACAGCATCGCGGCCAAAGGAATGATCTACGAGCGGGCCTGGTCGGCGGCGCCGGTCTGCGCGCCGGCGCGGACCACCATCATCAGCGGCGTCTATCCGCCCTCGATGGGCGCCGAGCACATGCGCAGCCAGGTGGACATGCCGGCCTTTATGAAGATGTACCCGCAGTTTCTGTGCGAGGCGGGATACTATTGCACGAACAACTCGAAGGAGGACTACAACCTGGCCAAGCCCGGCACCGTGTGGGACGATTCGAGCAACAAGGGGCACTGGCGCAACCGCAAGCCCGGCCAGCCCTTCTTTGCGATATTCAATTTTACGACGACTCACGAGAGCCAAGTTCGCAAGCGGCCTCATAAGCAGGTGCACGACCCGGCGACGGTCAGAGTGCCCGCGTATCATCCGGATGCCCCGGAGGTGCGGCAGGACTGGGCGCAATATTACGACAAGATCACCGACATGGACGCTCAGGTCGGAGGGACTCTCAAACAACTCAAAGCCGACGGGCTCGATAACGATACCATTGTCTTCTACTATGGGGACCATGGCCCCGGGATGCCTCGCTGCAAGCGCTGGCCCTACGATTCGGGGCTGCGCGTGCCGATGGTCGTTCATTTCCCCGAAAAGTACAAGCATCTGGCGCCGCCTGAATACAAAGTGGGCGGCATCTCGAAGCGGTTGGTGAGTTTTGTCGATCTGGCCCCGACGCTGCTGAGCATCGTTGGTGTAAAACCCCCGGAATGGATGCAGGGAAAAGCGTTTGCAGGCAAGTACGTCACGAAAGCGCCGGAGTACATGTTTGGCTTCAGAGGCAGGATGGATGAGCGGTACGACATGGTCCGCTCGGTGACGGATGGGCGCTACGTCTATTTGCGCCAGTACATGCCGCACAAGATTTACGGCCAGCACGTGGCCTACATGTTTGAGACGCCGACCACGCGGAAATGGAAGGAGCTGTACGACGCGGGCAAGCTGAATGCCGGTCAGAAACGCTTCTGGGAGAAGAAAGCGCCGGAAGAGCTTTACGATTTGCAGACGGACCCGGATGAGGTGAATAATCTGGCGGATTCACCCAAGCACAGAGATATCCTGCTAAGGCTCAGAAAGGCCCAACAGCAATGGGTGCGAGAGATTCGGGACATTGGTTTTCTGCCGGAAGATGAGATACACAGCCGGTCTATCGGAACGACGCCTTACGAGATGGGGCACGATGCGAAGAAGTATCCGATGGATAAGATCATGGCTGCGGCGGAGCTGGCCTCGATGCTGGAGCCTGATGCCGTGCCGAAGCTGGTCAAGGCGATGAGCGATAGCGACAGTGCCGTTCGGTACTGGGGCGCAATGGGAATACTGATGCGCGAGCGGCCGGGCGTCCAGGCTGCGCGGGAGGCGCTTGTCAAGGCAATGAAAGAGGATTCGTCAGGGTCGGTGCGGGCGATAGCGGCCCAGGCGCTGGGCCAGTACGGGACGGACGCCGATGCCGCCGAGACGCTGGATATTCTGGTCGAGCTGGCCTCGGTCGAGAAGAACAGCGTCTTCGTAGCGATGCTGGCCGCGACGGCGCTGGACGAGATGGGCGAGCGGGCGCGCCCCGCGAAAGAGCGAATCGCGGCGCTGCCCCAGAAGCCCAGGAACGCGCCGCCAAGAACGGGCGGCTACATCGGCAACCTGCTGAAGAAAATGCGGGCGGATATGCAATAGCGCTGTTCATTGAACTGATGAAACAAGACTCTTGTTGATTACAAGGTTTAGGAGACAAACATGACTCAATCGATCAACAATTCCAGTATCAATCGTCGTGAATTTCTCAAGCAAAGCGGCTCGCTGGCCGCCGGTGCGGCGGTGCTCGGCAGCTTGGCGCCGGTCGCCTACGCCCGAGGGGACAGCACGATCCGGCTGGCGCTGATCGGCTGCGGCGGCCGGGGCAGCGGGGCGGTCGGCGATGCCCTGTCGGTTCCCGAAGGCGGACCGGTCAAGCTGTACGCCATGGCCGACCTGCTCAAGACCAAGCTCGATTCGTCGCACAAGGCCCTTGCGAAAAGGTTCCCCGACCAGGTTGACGTCACTGAGGACCGCAAGTTCTCGGGCTTTGACGCCTATCGCAGGGCTATCGACATCCTCAGACCGGGCGACGTCGCCATGTGCACCACCCGCGCCTATATCAGGTCCCTGCACGTCGAATATGCCATCCAGAAGGGCATCAATGTCTTTATGGAGAAACCGTTCGCGTCCGATCCGGGCGGCCTGCATCGGCTGCTTCGCGTGGATGAAATCGCGAAGAAGAAGAACCTCAAGGTTGCGGCGGGACTCCAGTGCCGTCACTCCCCGGCCCGTCAGGCGCTGATTGAGAAAATCCGAAACGGCGAGATGGGCGAGATCCCCCTGATCCGTGCCAATCGTTTCGGGGGCAGCAGGTGGCTCGACAATCAGGGCGACGAGGCCAACAGCCTGATTAGCCAGCTCGATTTCGGTAAGATCCATTTGTTGTGGGTCGGCTCGGGTCACATGGTGGATAACCTCATCCACCAGATCGATGAATGCTGCTGGATCAAGGATGCCTGGCCCGTTTCGGCGGTCGGCATGGGCGGGCGCGAGCCGCACAGCACGGACCTCGGGCAGAACCTCGACGTCTATGCCATGGAGTTCACGTACCCCGACGGCACCAAGGCGTTTTGCGGATTTCGCCGAGCCAACAAGGCACGCACGGAATTCGCCACCTTCATTCACGGCACCAAATGCGCCGCACAATTCTCGGGCAGAACGCACGCGGCAACCGTCCATTTGTTCAAAGGCCAGCGCATCGAAAACGACAACATCGCGTGGACGCCGACGAAGGACGCGCATAGCCCCTGGCAGTACGAGTGGAACGTTTTCATCGAGAGCATTCGCAAGGA
>DATKWR010000298.1:0-14207 GCA_035529475.1 Sedimentisphaerales bacterium
GGCCATAATGGACTTCATTTTCCAGCCGGGCCAACCTTCCATTATCGTCGGAAACTCGGGTCAAAGCTTGTTTTTTGTCGGAAGTGTGGACTTGCATGACGGGGCCCGAAGTGCAATCGATAAGACTCGTTTCATGCTGGATACGGGCGCTCAGATCACCGTGATCAGCTCGGGCATCGCCTCCCGGCTCGGTTTGGATCCGGCCAACAAGGACTTTGACGTGGAGATTGAGGATGCGACGGGCGAGATCACCATCCAGCCCGGTTTCTACATTGATTCACTTGAGATACCGGCTCTCGGAGAATGGCTGAGCTTCACAAACGTCCCTGTTGTGCTTCTGGATGTTGCCTCGCCCGAGGGGGGCACGCTGGATGGAATCATCGGGATGAATCTATTCGTGGAGTTCAACCTTGTTCTGAGCGGCGGCGGCTTGCTGTTCCAGGCCCCGCCTTCGCTGGCGTTCGAGCGAATTCCGGCTCGCCTGGCCGCCGATATCGCCCCGCCGCAGGGCGATGGCGTGGTGAATTGGCTCGATTTTGCCGCGTTTGCGCAGGCATGGCTTTCCAGCTCAGGCCAGCCCAACTGGTACGCCAGGGCCGACCTGGCGCCGCCCGGCGCCCCGGATGGTGTCATTGATTTCCTTGACCTTGCCGTCTTCGCAGAATCCTGGCTCGCCCGGACAGCGCCTTGAGTGCACGGAACAGATTCGTAGATTCCTCTAACCGTTTGACATCCTTCCGCTCTGCGAATATCATTCACACCCTGCCTGGACGTTTATTGCTTTGCAGGATGATTCAATGAGATTCGTATTGGATGTGTTGTATCTGTTGGCTGCTTTGGCATACAGCCCCGTCATCATCTATCGGGCCGTCAGGCACAAACGCTACCGAACGGGCTGGGCCCAGCGGTTTGGCAGAATCCGACGCAGAAGCCCTGCGGGAAAATGTATCTGGCTCCACGCCGTCAGCGTAGGCGAGGTGAACGCGGCCAAGACCGTCGTCGAGGAGCTTGTTAGGCGGTTCGGCGACCTTGAGATCGTGGTCAGCACGACTACCGATACGGGTTTTGCCCGCGCGACGAGTCTTTTCGGCAAGCATCATGAGGTTTTCTATTTTCCCTTTGATTTTTCCTGCGTGATGCACCGCGCCTTCAAGAATATTCGGCCGGCAATCTGCTTGTTGATGGAACTGGAAGTCTGGCCCAATTTCGTCGGTCTTGCACAGCGGCGAAACGTTCCTGTCGTTGTGGTCAACGGGCGAATCAGTGACAAGAGTTTCTCCCGATACCAAAGAATCAGGCCGTTCGCTCGGAGCGTTTTCCGCAAGGTCAGGCTCGTTCTTGCCCAGACGGAGGAATACGCTGAGCGTTTCAGAGCTATCGGGACGGCCGCCGAGAACGTGGTGGTCACCGGCTCACTGAAATACGACACCGCTCAGATTGCCGATAAAGTGGAAGGCACTGATGCTCTGGCCGCCCAGCTCGATTTTGGCGGCGAGCGGTTATGGGGCGCCGGCGCGACCGGCCCCGGGGAAGAGAAGATCATCCTCGACGTGTTCTCGCAGTTGAAACGATCGGGCCGCTTCGAGGACCTGCGGCTTGCCATCGTACCCCGAAAACCTGAACGGTTTGACGAGGTGGCTCAGCTTATAGAACAGTCGGGCTTTAACCTGATCCGATACAGCGAAGTAAAGAAGAAGGCCCCAGAGACTACAGAGAAATCGAAAATCGAAAATCGAAAATCGAAAATTGATGTGGTTATTCTCGGCGATACGATGGGTGACCTGCGGAAATTCTACTGCCTGGCAACAGTGATTTTCGTGGGCCGGTCTCTGGTTCCCATGGGCGGCTCGGACATGATGGAGGCGGCGGCCCTGGGCAAGTGCACGATTTTTGGCCCGCATGCGTTCAATTTCAAGCAGACCGTCGATTCCCTTCTGGCCGACGAGGGCGCGATTCTGGTCAACGATGAGCACGAATTGCTCCAGGCAATGCAGAAGTGCCTGCTGGAACCAGAATATGCCGACCGAATCGCCCACAGGGGACGAGAGGTCATCAGAAAGAACCAGGGTGCTACGGCGAAGAGCATCGAACGAATCGCAGGGATTCTCGGCAAGCCTTAGTAAATCAAGCCGGCCGAATGAACGCCTTTTGTCGTAGTTGCTTACGGAGTGTCTGGCACTAACTTGCCGTTCACGATTTTGCGCACGTTCTTGAAGCCTTTTTGTGAGGGAAGGGTGAAGAGAGCTTTTCGCCGCGGTTCTGTAATCTCCGCCGGTTTCATGCTGCCGGGGTTTAGAGTGATGCTGAGCGAGTCTTCCTTGCGATCGCGGCCCTGCGTTGTTATCTTTATCACGGCCGGGACAAAGAATCCGTCTGACACCTCCCGGTAGTCCTCCAGTTCCGCACGGGCGGAGACCCGGCCATTCGCGTCGAAGAACTCGATTTTTCTGACCCGATAGTCGCAACTATAGACGTACATCTTCCTGGTTATCATGCCCTGTTCGGCCTTTGTGAGTATATCGAACGGGCCCTTGTTCGATAACGACCAACCCTCGCTGGTTTGCGCTTCGCCGATGCCGAGCGATTCCAGCAGCGTTCTCGGGTTGATCGCGGGACCCTCGGAAGAGTCCTGCTCGGACCACAGGCCCCAGCAGTACAGGCTGATTACGGCCAGCCAGAATTCGCGTTCGTTCGAGCCAAGCACGACGGCTTTGCCGATCAGAGGCTTAACACCCTGAAGGTATATTTCCATCGGCGGGTTCACCCAGAGTTTCACGTCGAGGCCCTCGCTTTGAGGTTTCTTCTTTCCTTCGACGTAATACTTCAAAAGGCACTGTCCGTTCGCCCTGAACGGGGTGGCGTTCTGAGAATTGGCCCCCAGAGCCGCCAGGGCGTCGGTCGTTGAGATCTTGCCCGGACAGACGGCCAACGGCTCTGCCATCTTAGACGTGCAGCCGGCCACAGCCGATAGCACAGCGGCCACAAATAGAATCGATTTCCTCGACATTCTGCAAGAGTCCCCGTTTGTCGTTGTCCGCGATTGACTCGCCGCGGACCTACAGCTCTTCTGTCTGTAAAATCTCGCCGATCTGCGACGACAACTGCTCAATCTGCTCCTCGTCGAGATGGGGATTGACCACCTCGGAAGTGTGCTTGTCGCCGACCGTTCTCAGGAGCCAGATCTCCCTGCCGTCTTCGGTTCTGGTTTCCTCGTATTTCAGAATCCGTTTGCGCATCAGAATCAGCGCGAGAACAAAGCGGAAATTGACTTTTTCCGGCTCGGTTTCTTTTCCCAGCCGCTCAAAAAAGGCCATCAGCATCTGGTCGTCAACGAACAACTGCTTCTTTTGGCCGGGCTGGGGCAGCCTTGTTTTCCAGTAACAGTACGCCTCCGGCTTTTGGCTCTCCCAGTAATCCGCGCAAAAATCCCGACGCTGCAACCCGTCTTCGGTCTGGACCAGAGCGCCGAAATACTCTTGCCCGTAGTCAATCTTTCTTCGCGTGCCGAAGCACTGGCCCAACGGCTTGTTAATTGCCCAATCGTTCATTTTTCCAGCTTCTTACCCGTCGCGTGAGCTACTGTTCCGATCAAAGGTTATCCATGCGCTTATGTTTTGCACGGTCTTGGGGCCTATACCCCGGACTTTCCGGAGGTCTTCGCAATTTTCAAAGGCCGGATACCTGCCTTCTCGATAGAGACTTTCGCGGTACGCGACAATCGCCCCGGCGCGTCCGAGCCCCAGGCCGGGCAACCTGACCAGGCTTTCCACGGTCGCGTCGTTTGGATTTAGCCGGCTGTCCAACCGAGCTTCACCCGCCGGACGAAACCGCGCATCCGACCCGATGGCTGAGATGAAGCCGCACGAAAGGCAAACTGCCGCGCCTATGCTGATGACAAAGGCAAATGATTGAATGCTCTGCTGGCTTGTTTGTCTCATATCAGGTATCGCATGGAGTCGCCCGTTTGAGTCACACGTCACGACGCCCGGTGCGAGCTCTTGTCATCGGCTGAAGATGCTGTCGTGCAGCCTCCTCAGCACTCGAAACGATTCCTTGGGTTCAAGCTCGGCGGTCAACAGGCCGCTGTGCGCCAAAACGCGGTCGTCCACGTCCTGAAGATTCGAATATGTCACGGCGCTGACAAACGGTTTACTGAGCGCAATTCTGTAGAACTGCTCGATCCACTGGCCCTGTATGGCCTGATTCCACGGTTCGTGCCAAATGCCCGCCACGTTCCCGTCCTGCAGATCGTCCCCATTCCGGCTTGGCACTTCCACGTCGGTCACGTACAAAGGCTTGGCAATCGGCCCGAAAGTATCCAGGATCGCAGAGATCTGCATCATGTCTCGAACGTGCATGCCCGACTGATTCTTGCCGAATTGCATCTGCAGTGCGAACGCGTCAAAATTGATTCCGCTTTGCACGACCATATCCATATACACCAGCGGCGGGATACTGTTGGGTGTCGTCGTATAATATTCCCCCCACGGATTGCAGACTTCGATGATCTTGACGGCCCTGTCACTCGCCTGCTTGACGGCCATATTTGCGGCCCGCGTCATTTCGAGGATTTGCTCGAACCCAAACCCGAAATGATTCTGTGCGTTCAAGCCGCTTATAACGTGCCACGCACGAATGACGCCGGAATAGCGTTCCACGACGTTCAGAATGAAGTGATAGGCCGTTTCCCGAATCTTTTCGAAGCCCGCGGCGTTGCGGAGCAGCCACCCGGGCAGATATTCTTTGGAGAAACAGAGCAATGGACCGGCAGTGAGCGTCACTTTCTTGCCGGCGAGCGCATCGACACAGGCGTCGATACGTGAAAAATCGTACGTACCTTTGCGAGGTTCCACCTCGGCCCAGTTTACGGGAATGGTCACCAGGCCGAACAATTGCAGCAGCTTCTCAACATACTCGGGATTGCCGATTTGTGCGGGGTTTGCGCGGCAGCCGAAGCATCCCCGGCCAAAACCGTGACTCCGGGTCCTGGTCTTGAAGAGAGACTCGGCTTGTTTTATGGCCAGTTTTTCTGAGAAGACGACGGCTTTTTCCAGCGATTCATCCGCCAGCTTCGCCGCCTCGAGCGGGGAGGCGATATTCTGGATCGCTTGAACAAACAGGTCCTGGGATTCCTTCAGCAGGTCCGTCAGGCCCTCGATGTTGTTGAAGAACAGCCAATCCTCCCTCTTGTTGACGATTTGCATGAGCTTTGCCCGTGCGATCTCGACGTTCAGATTGTAGGGCCGTTCTCTGTCGGGCAGGCAGGTGGTCGGCAGCAGTACACTTCCGAAGCCGTCGATGGGCCAGAGCAGCGCCAGGCCGGCTGTTTCCAGATTCGGCTTTGTACACTCCACAAAACCATCTCTGAAGGTAATTTGGGCCCGGCGGATGCCGAGTCCGTCGCCGCCAAAAAGATAGGCCCCGCACAGAGTGAATTGATCGATGACCCGGCCGTTCCGAAAAACCTGGAATCTCACTGTTTTCCTTTGTCTATCAGCGTTTTACGTTCATTCTTCGGTGACGGACCCTTCGGTCCGGTTCTGCCCGGTCATTATAGTGGCCCCATCCTTGAAACGCAATTCAAACTTCGGGTTCGGCCGAATTTATCCGTGCCGAATGGGGGTGACGAGATGAAATCGACGCGATGAGGGGGTCAATTTGCCGCTGTTGTGCCGGGACCGCACGTCCGGTAGTGTTTCACCTGCGATTCGTAGAGGCGATTGTTCTTCTCGATGAGTCTTGCGATCAGGCTGAACTGACTGAGCAACGTCTCAATCAGGTCGATGTTAACCAGAGTCGATTCAGGGCTGTAATTCGGCAGGGCGATGATGACGTAGCCACAGTTATTCTGCTCGGTCGTCAATTCCGCGGCAATGATACTGCAGTCTTCGGCTTGCGTCACCACGGGCTCGGCACCATCATCAATCTTGGCGCAAAGCTCTTTGAAAAAGGACTCGCTGAGATTCAACTTGGCGAATTCTTCCGAATCGCTGGGCCAGCTATTACCCCGCTTGTCCATGATCAGAACCAGGGGCCCCCGTTCGGGCAGGACTTCAAACACCTGGCGTGCGACTTGTTCGTTCAGCATAAAGCTCGCAGATGTCAGCGACTCATATATGTTCATTCCACGGGCTCCTTATCAATTCTTCTTGTTATGTTATCTGAACCAATTTCGGTATAATCGCGCGGCGACTTTCCAAGCGGTCACTTTTTCACGTGATTCCGCAGATAAAGTGCCGTCGTCGATTTCGGGCGTGACGTTATGGGACGCAACGTGCCCGTTGTTTGGACGTGAGCGTTTACGAACCGAGCATCTGTTTGAGCCTGCTCATGGGGAACTTGGTGCCGGGGCAGCGGGTCACGTGCCCGCCAGGAGTGCTGCCATGACCGAAGATGCGGCCCTGCGGGATTCCGTACCGTCTTTGCAGAAAGCGAACCAATTTCGCCAGCGACTGCATCTGTTGCGGTGTTGGTGTTGTCTGATCGAAATTCCCAACGAGGCAGATTCCGATGCCGTCCTCGTTGGCCCAATTCCCCGGCGTTCCTCCGGTGTGGGCGCCCGGAATCTGCCTTAGCCAGCGAAACGTGACTTCGACTTCTCCATCGCCGCTGTCGGTCCCGTTGCCAATGAGAAAATCGTAACCGATGCCGTCCCAGTGGTTCTGCTCCCTGTGCATTTTGTCAAAAATGGCGGCATTTCCGTTTTGTGTTGCCGAGTGATGTATGATGATCGCGCTCCAGTCCTTCTCAACAGAGGAGGGGGGCAGCCAGCCCCTTGGCACGCTTTCCCCCGTGCCTTGTCGGATCGGTTTCGTCTGGATCGGCTGCCGCGGTGGGGGGCTGGGCGCAAGACCGGGGTTATAGACAATTTGCGGCATCGCCCCATCATTTGACGCACAGCTTCCCAAAAAGAGCAAACAACTACATAAGACAACAGCTTTGCCAAACATTTTCTCGTATTCCTTTTTGTCTGCCACCGACTCACTCCCTAATCCGCCCGGAAGGGGCCTGCATGTGATTAAACATCTGTCTGGCCGGACCCTTCTTTCATATCCGGTTTTTCCTTGTATCTGACCATGTACACGCTGTTGCCTCTCTGGTTGTATTTCACGGTGTCCATATACGAATTCATCAGGAGCAATCCTCTGCCTCCGGGTTCGTACAGCCCCTCGCCAAATCGCGGGTCCGCCACGGAATCCGGCTCAAACCCGTTTCCCTCGTCTGTAATAGAGATTTCCACCTTGTTCGAATCCATCGAATAGTCGATCTTGACCTTCTTGGCGGGATCCATCTTATTGCCATGCTTGACGGCGTTGAGAAATGCTTCTTCCAGCGTCAAATGAACGGCAAAAATATCATCTTTCCCAAAACTGTTCGCTTCGAGTCTGCTCAGGATCTCCCTGCACACCTCAACGACCGCCGACGGTTTGCTTTCGACAACTATGGAGCAGCTAATTGGTGCTTCTGACGCCATAAGCATGCAAAGCAAAGAGACTCTCACCTATTCGGTCTGCGACAAATCTTCGATTGCACCTTCGATGCTTTCATAAATATCGAACGTTTTGGTCAGCCGCGTTATTTTAAAAATTTCGTAGATTTTCGGATTTATGTTGCAGAGTCTGAGCTGTCCCTCGCATTCGTAAATCCTCTTGCTGATTCTTATGAGCAGTCCCAGGACGGCAGAGGACAAGAATCGGACGTTGCCAAAATCCAGAATCAGATGGATTCGGCCGGAAGCGGACTCAATAATAGGCAGGATCGATTCCTGGAGGGCCTTGATATCCTTTTCTTCGAGGATTTTCTCATCGGTGAATCTCACGATTGTGGTATTCCCGGCGTACTCAACACTGACCATTGGTTTAACTGCGGCCATAACGACCTCCCTATAAGGACCAGAAATTGTACGCGAATCCTATCTGAGAGCTGCTTCAATGTCAAGGTTTTTGCGCATTTGGCAGGAGTTTTGGCACAGGCGTGCCCTCGCGGCGGGATTTCTCTGATTTGAAATTCTCCCGGTCATTGCAGTTTGTGCGCATTTCAGAGAGGGTACTCTTGCCAACTTGAATGCAAACAGATACCCTCTGTTTGCGCATTTTATGAGAAACACGCATGGGCCTCGCAGAATCTGCACGGGGGCTCACGGTGTTATTGGACTTTTTCTTTAGGACGTGCGTGATATGCATATCAATGAATTCCAGCGTCTGATCTCTGAGAGATACGAAAAAAGGGACCGGGAACGAGGCATTCCGGCGACGTTTATGTGGTTTGTCGAAGAGGTGGGTGAGCTTGCCACGGCCCTGGCGTCCCGTGATCAGAATAACAGGGAGGAAGAATTTGCCGACGTCTTCGCCTGGCTTTGTACGCTCGCCAACATAAGCGACGTGGATCTGGAAAAAGCCTGCGACAAATACACAAGCGACAAGGTCAAAGGTTTCAAACCGAAGTGATACGCGGCGGTCGGAGTTGTTCTTCCGAGCCGAGCACGAATTGTCGATGGGCCCGCCGGCTAACCGGTCGTTTCTCGCTGCTCGTCATCGCCCTGGTCGGGGTACTGGATTTCCATGTCCTTATTGGCCGCCGACAAAGCCCTGTAGAAACACCAGCCCAAGCCGCAGATGATCAGCAGAGAAACAGCGCCGAGAATGACGTAGGATACAGTGCTAAGCTGTTCCTGCGGGGGATGAGCTGCGTGCACGCTTTCTTTTGACGTGGAATAGACCAGGGACAGGGCGATGAAGCCGCCCGTGTCTATTGTGGCAAGCAGTCCCGCCCAGCGGGCAAGCCAGGACGCCCTCATCGTCGATTTGTTGTACCGGTTGAGCAGATGATTGCTGATGATGATCGCGACGATGGACGGAGGCAACGATGCATACAGCAGGAGTCTTTCGTGGCGGCCCCGCACGGCGAATCCGAACAAGACTAAGATCAGCACCGTAGAAGCCGCCGCAAGAACAAAGGCCGCAGCGCCGCCGGATTGCCCTTTGACTTGAAGGTCCACTTCAGAACTGTCCCGCCGCGGCACGTCGCTGCGCCCCCTGGCACAACTGACCAGCACCGCGGCTATGGCCACTAATATCATGACCGACAAACCCACGCAATTGAGCAGAATCCAGCTTCCGTCCGGGGCGCGAAGGAATCCCTCTTCTCTGGTCAAGTCATCGAACAGGCTCCAAAAGAACAATGAACAGAGAATGACCGGGGTGAAGATTCGAATCAGATAATCCCACCATCGGCCCAGTTTCCAATCGCTTCGCTCGTTGGCGTGCCGTCTGAGCACGTCCACACGCCAGAGCCAGCCTAACAGGATGCACTCCAGCAGACCGAGGAAAGCAATTCCCCATGTCCCATCGATATAGTCACCGATCACTCCGAGCCAGTTGAGTCCCCCTTGAGTGATATACACGATCCCAATGGCCAGTCCGATGATGCTGATGACCGGCAAAATGATGCTTCGTCGCCACCCGGTTTTGTCTATTATGGCCGCAAGAACGGATTCGGTGATCGAAAAGGCTGAGTCGATGCCGAGTGTTACAAGCGCGAAGAAGAACACGAAGCTGAACCATGCCGAATAAGGCAACTGCGCCAGCGCATAGGGAAATGCAACAAACGCGAGCGATGGCCCGCCCTCGGCGACGTTCTCCACCCCAACCGGGTGGCCCGCCTGCCGGGTGACAAGGGCCATACCTCCCAGGGTGGCAAAGACCGCCAGCCCCGCGACAAAACTGGTGCCAAAATCTGCAAGGCCGATGATCGCCGCGTTGTTGTTGAGGTCGCTTTTGCGATGAAGAAAGCTGGCATAGGTGATCATGACTCCGCCAAAGGCCAAACTCAGCGAGAAGAACGCCTGTCCGAAGGCGAACCGCCACGTGGCGGCTTTGGCCAGCTCCGACCAATCGGGATTAAGATAATAGGCCAGGCCCTCGATGCTCCCTTCAAGCGTCAGGCCGCGTACGGTAAGAATCAACAGCATCAGCCAGGGTAGCGGGACCGTCAGCCAGACAATCTTGCCGACCAGCTTGACGCCTCTGAATATACAAAGGTACATCACCACCCACGTTACCACCAGAGGCCAGAAAATATTCCATCGGATCTGACCCAGGTTGGGGCCGTCAATTCTGCCCAGGTAGGTATCGTTGAAAAAGGATTTCGCGTTCTCGACGCCTGCCAGCCCTTCGCCGGCCCAGGGCAGCTCTCCGCCGGTGACGATCCCCTTGACGCTGAACCAAAGAAAGCTGAAACAGTAGGCCAGGATCACCGCGTAAAACGTGACAATGACAAATCCCAAAATGATGCTCCACCAGCCTACGAATTCCAGCTTCTTGTGACTTCGGGCGAAGGCTTCGGGGGCGGCGCGCTGCGTGAAATGCCCCAGACTGAACTCCAGAATCAGCATCGGAACGCCGATGACAAACACAGCGATGATATACGGAATCAGGAAGGCCCCTCCGCCATGATCGTACAGTTCGTATGGGAACCTCCACAGATTGCCCAATCCGACCGCCGAACCGACGGCCGCCAGAACAAAACCGCCTCGCGTCCCCCAGCTTTCTCGTTGTTCTTCCAAAAGCTCAGTCATGGTTATCCGTTTTCCCTTTGTCCTTCTTGGCGAGACCTTTGCGCTCCTTCGTCTTTTCGCCCTTGTCCTCCGGGGTCTCCGGGTTCCCGGGCCTTATGCCAAGCAGGCCCAGCGTGTCGCGTTCGATGACGTTTCGAATGCTTCCGCGCGGAACGGTCGGCAAATTGGTATCTGCCAGAAGCATATTGAAGCCGAGCAGCGTCTCGATGCACTGCCCCGCACTGCCGGAGGGAAATCCGCTGCCGAACAACAGTTTATCCATGACGCCGTGCTCATAGGCGGCCACGACCATGTTATACGTTTGCCAGACGTTCTTCGGCTGGATGGTCAAGTCCGCATACACGTTCTTGTGTTTGCTGACCATCAATAACGTTTGTTCGACAAAAGGTACCCCCATGTTTCCAATGACCATTTTCATAGCCGGGAATTCTCTGGCCACCTCATCCAGAAGATAGGGCTGGGTATATTCCAGAACGGCTTGGGTTCCTGCCGTATCTCCGGCGTTGTGAAAAAAGACCGGAAGGCCAAGCTCCTGCGCCGATTCATAAAACCTCATGGCTCGGCTATGAGACGGGTGAAAACCGCAGGCGGCGCAATACAGAGCCACTCCTTTGAGCCCGAGTTTTTCCGCAATGTGTTTCAGGGTGTTGACGTTGACCTTTTCCTTGATGGGCTGCAACACCGCAAAGCCGACCATCTTCTCCTTGTGCTTGGTGACGTACTGAGACAGCGTCTTGTTGATCTCCTCGCTCGGGCCATCGGTCGTGGCCAAAACGATGCACGCATCGACCGTTTCGGCCGCTGCGAAATGCTCGGACGTTTCGGCATCGTCAGCCGCAAGATGTATGTGCGTGTGACAGTCAACTATCATAATCGAACGCCTTCTGCCGGCATAGTGTTCCTCGCCGGGCCAATCAGGGCTCTGTAACGGCTAATTGGTTGCGCCGCGCGCGTCGCGGGCGGCCGACGCCCATCAATAATCAATTCCCCCGGCCTCGTCAAGAACAAATATTTCCTCCGCGAGGGAGTCACGAATAGGGGTAATTTTTTTGATTTTTTTGTGCTGGACAGCGTCTTATATGGTAGAATCGCCGAACTAAAGTCGTCCCTTTTGCTGCCGGGCCCGAAAGAGCGCTCATTGGCCCTGAGTCCTGAGTGAAGTGATATGGATTGTCCCGTTTGCAAAAATGCGATGGTCACCCTCGAACTCGAGGATGTAGAGATCGATTATTGCGCCGACTGCGGCGGCATTTGGCTGGATGCAGGCGAACTCGAACTCTTACTGGGTGAACCGGGAAGGGTCAGACACTTGATCGACTCGTTCAAGGTCGATCGCGGAAGCACGGAACGAGTGAGAAAGTGTCCCATCTGCGATAAGAAGATGCAGAAAATCGTCGTTGGTTCCGCCGCACCCGCGTTGCTCATCGACAAATGCCGCAGAGGGGACGGCCTGTGGTTCGACAAGGGGGAGCTGCACGAGATCTTCGACAGAGCGGAATTGGACAAAGGCAGTAAAATTCAGAAGTTGCTGAAGGACATCTTTGTTCAGGGTCAAGGTTAATGAAAGGAGCAAGAGTATGAGTACAACGAGCATAATTCTGATCGCGGTTGCTGCTGTCGTTTTGGTTGTCGCATTAATCATGAAGAAGAAAGGATAGTCGTCGAGACCGAGAACCTTTCATAAAGGAGAAAACCTATGGGGCTTGCGGGAATAGTACTGATCGTTATCGTCGTTGTCTTGGTTCTTCTGGTCCTTTTTGTCATTGGCATATACAACGCGCTGATCCGCCTGCGTAATCAAGTTGATAACGCATGGTCGCAGATTGACGTCCAGCTCAAGCGCCGGCACGATTTGATTCCCAATCTTGTCGAAACCGCCAGGGGCTACATGAAGCATGAGCGTGAGACGTTTGAAGCCATCACGAAGGCCCGCAGCCAGGCGATGGGCGCCAAGACGGTTTCTGAATCCTCGAAAGCCGAAGGCCTGCTCGGCGAAGCGTTGAGCAAATTCATGCTGGTCGTAGAGAACTATCCCGACCTGAAAGCCAATCAGAATTTCCTGGCGGTCCAGGAAGAGCTGACCGGCACCGAGAACAGAATCTCTTTCGCCAGGCAAAGCTATAATGACCAGGTTCTGTTCTACAATAACAAGATTCAGATGTTCCCCTCGAACATCATTGCGGGCATGTTTGCCTTCGGCAAACGCGACTTCTTCGAGATTGAAGTCGCCGCCGAGCGTGAAGTCCCGAAAGTGAGCTTCAGTTAAGACGCCGAACGCAATACGCGAGGAGACAATGAGAAAGTCTCTCTTCGGACGATGTGTCTCCTGCGGGCGCCTTTGGTCCGAATGAAGCGGGGGATTCGCAGAAGGGCGTTCTCCTGGCCGGGTTCGAAATACGGCTTGTGCTGAGGCAGCGCGAACCGTTTGCATGCGGCGGGCACGTTCCGTCGAGCCGGCGTCCGGAAGTTTTCATTTTCGGTTTCGAACCGAATCACGAGTCAAAGACTATGTGGGAGCTGATTAGAGCCAACAAGAGGAATTCCATCGTTCTGATGGTGCTGATGGCGGTCGTGCTGCTGCTTCTGGGGTTCGTTATCGGCATGGCTTTCGGCCGGGGTCCCGGCGGCCTGTTTGGCCTGATGATCGCTACGGCTATCTGGCTGGTTCTGACACTGGTCAGCTTCTCGAGCGGCGATCAAATCCTTCTGGCGGCCAGCCGGGCCACGCTTGTCACCCACGACGTTCATCCCCAACTGTTCAACGTTGTCGAAGAGATGAAAATCGCTGCGGGTCTGCCCGCCATGCCCAAGATTTATATCATCAACGACCCGGCCCCCAACGCCTTTGCGACCGGCCGCAATCCCCAGAACGCATCCGTGGCCGTAACGGCGGGGCTGCTGGCCAGGCTTAACCGCGATGAGCTTCAGGGCGTCATCGCCCACGAAATAAGCCATATTCTCCATCGGGATATCCTTTTTGTCACGCTCGCCGGCATCATGCTCGGCTCAATCGTCCTGCTCTCACAGGTCTTCCTGCGAGGCATGTTCTATAGTTCCATAGGGGGTTCTCGCCGACGGTATTCCGGCGGCGGCAAAGGCGGCGGCGAGGCCCAGATTATCATGCTGGTCATCGCTATCGTTGCCGCTATCGTCGCGCCGATCCTGGCGTACCTTTTCTACTTCGCGCTGTCCCAAAAGCGGGAGTACCTTGCCGACGCCGGGGCGGCCCGATTGACTCGGTACCCCGACGCCCTGGCCAGCGCACTGGAGAAAATCGCCTCCGATTCCTCGCCCCAGTTGGCCGCGGCAAACAAAGTGACCGCGCCGATGTTCATCGTCAATCCGTTCAAGAAGAAAGGTCAGATGAAGTTGTCCGATCTGACCAGTACGCACCCGCCGATTTCTGAAAGAATACGAATCCTGCGCAACCTGAGCCAGGGGGCTTCCTTCAAGGCTTATTCCGATGCTTTTACGAACGTCACGCACCGCAGGACGGTTGTGCCCGTTGCGGCTGTACGCGACAAAGAGGAGGTTGCCCTGCGGCAGGGCAGCGCCGAAGCCGAGAAGAAAGAGCCTCTCGAAAAGCAAATGCGCCAGGTCGGTGACATCATGCGAAGGGTCAACCAGTTTG
>DATKWR010000299.1:0-4132 GCA_035529475.1 Sedimentisphaerales bacterium
GCTGAAGGCATGCGCTGTCAGCAGAGAGATTTTTCCCAAGACGGCCAATAAACGGCCGAAAGTGAGATAAAACATGCCAAAAGGTGGCCATAATCGAAAGCCACGGAAGACAAAAATCATCCAGGGTACTTTCCGCAAGGATAGGAATCCAGGCCGGGAGCCGATTCCGCCGATGTTCCCAGAATCTCCGAAGCCTCCTTCTGGACTCAATCGCTGGGCTCGGCGAGAGTGGAAACGCCTGGCTGCGGAGCTTCAGACCCAGGATCTGCTCACGATCATGGACTTGGCGGCCCTCGAAATCGCCTGTGTGGCCTTCGGCGTTCACCGGGAGTGCATGGATGCGATCAAGAAGGCTGGCGGTCTCTCGAAGTATCTTTCCGGCAAGGATGCAAACTCTCATACGCGGCCGCTGTTTAGTGCACAACGGCACGCCTGGATAACTTACAAAAGTTATCTGACTGAATTCGGCCTTTCGCCGGCCTCAAGGAATCGGATCAGCCTGCCGGCGCGCAAAGAATCCGGCCAGAGCCCGATGAGGAAGTTACTCAATGAGGTATAGATGGTGCGCGTTACTACTCATTATTGGAATGCTTATAATGCCTGAAAGTTATGCCGCCGAGCAATATATCCGCGATGTCATGAGCGGCAAGCAGATTGTCTGCCGATTTACACGCCTAGCAGTCGAGCGCCACATCCATGATCTAGAACGGCAGAATACCCCTGATTTCCCCTATTATTTCGATCCGGCTAAAGCCAAGCGGATTATCACTTTCAAGAGGCAACTCAAGATCGTGGAAGGTGAATATGCGGGCGCGGATCTTAAGGTGCCGCCATGGCTTCAGTTCAAGGACTGGGTTCTATTCGGCTGGCGGCGTACCGACGGCGGATATCGGCGCTTTCGTAGGGCATACATCGAGGTCGCGCGCAAGAACACCAAGACCACAGATGCTGCGAGCACGGCACTATATGTATTCTATACCGAGTTGCCCCGAGAACGTGGCCCGCAGGTCTATTGCGTAGGCCCGCAGAAGGCGCAAGGAAAACTCTGTTGGAAAATCGCCGCCGAGATGGTCAAGAAGCAAGATGACCTCAAGGATCTGGCACGCTTTTTCAAGCTTAATACGAACGAGCCAGTTCTGAATTTGACGACGGACTCCATGGCCGTGATGACAGTCTGGGGCAAGGATGCCACGACCAAGGACGGGTTCAGCCCTTCGATGGCTGTGATAGATGAGGCGCATTTGTATCCGGGCCATGAGGCGATGGAGGTAATCGAGTCCGGGGAAGGGGCCCGGCCACAGCCGCTCAACTATATCATCACCTCGGCCGGCTTCGATCTGGAATCTCCCTGCTATACCGAAGAACGTAAACTGGCTGTAGAGATCCTGGAAAAAACCGTCGATCCGATTCCAGAACATGTCTTTGCTCTTATCTATACGCTCGACGAAGGCGATGATTTCACTGACGAAAAAGTTTGGCCGAAGGCAAATCCGAGCCTCGACATTCTTCCGACACCCAGGCGAGATTTTCTGTGTGAACGAGTGGCCGATGCACTGGCCACGCCAAGCAAGCGGAACGACATCCTGACCAAGAACTTCAACATCTGGACGCAGATCAAAACTCGCTGGATTCTCCCGGAAGACTGGGCTGCCTGTGGAGCTCCGGTGGATCCCGAGGCTCTGATTGGCCGGCGCGCCTATGGCGGCCTGGACTTATCCATGGACCGTGACCTGACGGCCTGGGTGTTATGCTTCTGGCCGAGCGAAGAGGAGCCTAATATCTATCCGTTCTTATATCGTTTCTTCCTTCCTGAAGAAAACATCATCGAGCGCGAGCAGGAGGATAAACGGCAGTACCGATATTGGGCCGAGCAAGGTTTACTCACGCTGACTCCAGGTTCGCAAGTAGATTACAACGTGGTAGAACAGGTTATCTTAGACGATGCCCGACGCTATGATTTGCTGCAATTCGCCTATGATCCTTATCGTGCTGGTTTGCTCGTGACTGACATGCAGAAACATGGTCTCACTCTCGAAGGAATTGAATATAGGCAAATATATCAATACATGGCTGTCCCCACTGCTTTATTCGAGCGGGCGGTATTGGGCAAGAATATCGCCCATGGTAAAAATCCAATCATGAAATGGATGATGGCCTGTACGGAAGTCAAAAGTGATCGTCAAGGTTTAATCATGCCGATGAAGCCAAAGCGCGGAGCTTATGGCAAACGAATTGATGGAGTAGTGGCCTCGATCATGGCCCATCACCGTGCTTATATGGAATTCGGCAAAGTGCAGGCAAAGGTGGAAGTATGGGCAGTCTAATCAAGCGGATTTCCATGGTGGTGAAAGCTCTACGAGGTACTGCGGCGGAAGATTGGATCGCATACTATGGCACGGGCAGTATGCGCGGGATGAAGACGAAAGCCGGCACGGCCATTCACGAGACTTCGGCGATGACTATCAGCGCTGTGTATGCCGCGCTCAATTTCCTCGGTGGCGTAGTGGCGAGCCTCCCGTTGCGGGTACGACGGAATCTACCGGCCGGCGGGAGCGCGTCGGCTACTGAGCATCCGCTCTATGACCGTTTGCATGCCAAACCCAACGACTCCGGATTGACGGCATGGCAGTATATCTACACCTCGCTGCTCCATAAATACCTCTGGGGCAACTGGTGGACCCACACAACACGGCCCAACATGGAGTTGACGCCATTGCCTCCGGATGGTCGTACGTGGATTGATCCTCGCACACCCATGATCGTATACACCCGAGACAATTCAGGGGTAGAACTCCGGCTTGACCGCCGCGACGTGCTGCTCATTCCCCATATCTCTCTCAGCGGAGTAACGGGCAAGGGCATCGTGCACTATGCGCGTGAATCTCTAGGCTTGATGAAAGCTCAAGATGAGTTCGCGTCCAGTTATTTCGGTTCCGGCATCAAGGCTGGCGGATTCGTGGAAGTCGATCAGCCCATGACTGAGGAAAATCGCAAGGGTCTGCAAAAGGATTTCAATGAGAAATACGGTGAGCTCGGCCAAGCGTGGAAAGCAATCTTTCTGAGTGGCGGAAAATGGAAACCCAATGAGATTGATGCCCAGAAGGCACAGGCCCTTGAAAGCCGACAGTTCTCAATTACCGAAGTATCCCGCTGGACAGGGCTGCCTCCACACCTCCTACATGACCTATCCCATGCCACCTTCTCCAACATTGAAGAGTTGGATCTCGCCCTGGTGGTTTTCACTTTGACTCCGATTGTCACGCAGATCGAGCAGGCGATGAATGTGACCTTTTTCGAGGATCGTGAGCGTGCTGCCGGATATTACGTCAAGTTCGATCTCAAGGGCCTTTTGCGCGGCAACCTTCAGGCGCGAACGGCATTTTACACAGCCATGATTGATCGGGGTGTATACAACGCCGACGACGTGCTCGAGCTCGAGGACCAGAACCCGCAGCCGGATGGCCTGGGCAAGGCGTACGTGATGCCGCTCAATATGATGAACAAGAAAACGGTGGTCGGCACCCAGCCGCTATCGCTCAAAGTAGAACCGATGCGGGATGTAACGCCGAAGCGTGCGGGTATTGCCGCTCCCCAACGATTCATCGCGCAGCGCTCTTCGGCACACCGCCGGCGCATCACCCTGGCCTATATGCCGTTATGGGAATCCTACGCCAAGCAGCTCCTCGAGGAAGAGGCCGAAGGCGTACGCAAGGGAATTCAGAACTGGCTACATGATGGCCATGTTAAAGAGTTCGTAACCTGGCTGGACACCCTTTATGACGGTTTCCGTGAGCGCATCAACACGCTTTCCGCACCGTTGCTGTCCAGCTACGCCGAGGCGATCTTACCTATTGCGGAAGAAGAGACCGGGAGCGATGCCGACTTGAAAGCGCAAATGGATGCATTTCTGAGCGGTGCGGGCGGCTACCGCGATACCTTCGTATACCGGCATATTCGCCATTCGCGCGGCTCGCTGGCCGGTGCAGTAACGGACGCCGAGGACCCGGAGATTGCAGCCGAAGCAGCGTTGGAGGATTGGCAGGAATTACGGCCGGAACGTTTACGGGTGCATGAGAGTATCCGCGCGGAAAGCGCCTTTGCCCGTAATGTCTTTGTCCTGGCGGGTATTTCC
>DATKWR010000300.1:0-4916 GCA_035529475.1 Sedimentisphaerales bacterium
GGTCGCGCCGTGGAAAGCGCCGGGAGCGCCCGGCAGGTTCCAGCTCGTCATCGACCGCGTTCCCCTCCCTGCCGTGTTCGGCACCGAAGGGGCTCAGTGGCATTGGCAGGATGGCGGAACCGTCGAGATTACCAAGCAGCAAATCGTGCTCATGCTGCACGATCTGACCGGCTTCGACGGTCGATGCGATGCGATTGTCTTCACGACTGATATGAATTTCGTCCCGCCGAACGAGGGCGAGCCGATGGCGGCTTTCCGCAGGCAAATGCTCGGTTTGGGCGAACAGCCGAAAGATGGAGGCAATTTTGATTTGGTTGTGGTCGGAGGTGGAATTGCCGGCACGTGCACGGCGGTCTCTGCGGCGAGGCTGGGTCTCCAGGTGGCCCTGATACAAGACCGGCCCGTTCTCGGAGGCAACAACAGCACGGAAGTCCGCGTCCATCTGAACGGCGAAGTGAATCTGCCGCCTTACCCGGCGCTGGGCGGCGTGGTCAACGAGCTCGATACCGGGCTTCGCGGCAACGCCCAGCCCGCCGAGCACTATAACGACCAGCAGAAGCTCGACGTGGTCGGGGCCGAGAAGAATGTTCATCTGTTCCTGAACATGCATGCCCTGGGAGTCGAGAAGCAGGGCGACCGTATCGTGGGGGTCATTGTCCAGCACATTCGAGACGGCAGCCGGTCGCGTTTCACCTCGCCGGTCTTTGCCGATTGCACCGGCGATGGCACTCTCGGCTGTCTGGCCGGTGCTGACTACCGCATGGGGCGTGAAAGCAGGGATGAAACAGGCGAGTCGCTGGCGCCGGATACGCCCGACAAAATGACAATGGGCGCATCGGTCCAGTGGTATTCCGGACAAACAAGCGCCCCCACAAATTTCCCTGATTGCCCCTGGGCCCTGCGGTTCGACGAACAGAGTTGCCACTATCTGATCCGTGGCGACTGGGACTGGGAAGCGGGAATGAACAACGACCAGATCACGGAGTTTGAGCTGATCCGCGATCACGCGCTGCGCGCCGTCTATGGCAACTGGGCGTACCTGAAAAACAAGAGCCAGGACAGGGCCAAATACGCCGACCGCAAGCTCGATTGGGTGGCGTACATCGCCGGCAAGCGCGAATCGCGCCGGCTGCTTGGCGACGTTATCCTGGCGCAGCAGGACGTTCAGCGTCAGAGGAGGTTCCCTGATTCGTTTGTCACGACGACATGGTCCATCGACCTTCACTACCCCGATCCGAAGAACACCAAGTACTTCCCCGGGGAAGAATTCCGTTCAATCGCCAAGTTCACCCAGATCAAGCCTTATCCGATTCCGTACCGCTGTCTCTATTCGCGCAACGTCAGTAACCTGCTGATGGCGGGCCGATGTATTAGTGTCACGCACGTGGCCCTGGGGACCGTCCGGGTCATGCGTACCGGCGGGATGATGGGCGAGCTGATCGGCATGGCGGCTTCGCTTTGTAAGAAGCACACTACCACGCCTCGCGGGGTCTATGAGAATCATCTGGGCGAGTTGAAGCAACTGGCGCGGCGGGGCGTTGGAAAGTCAGCCGAAACCGACGATGCAGCGTTTCGCCAGGCCCTGGAGAATGGACGCCTTGCCAATGAAGGTCTTCGCCGCTCCCAGAGGTTCGTCGAAGGCTGGCTTCGACACGCCGACCCGAAGACCGGCCTGATTCCCAGAAACCTCAGCCGGGATAAAGATATCTGGAACGCCCAGGACAGCGCCGCCGACAACTATCCGTTCATGGTCTTGACCGCAGCCCTGACGGACCGAAAGCTCTTCGATGGGCCAATGCGCGACATGCTGGCCGCCGAGACTCAACTGACGAGCCGCCTCGGGAATCTGCCTGACACGTATTCGTTTTCCAAGAAGGGCTTCTGGGATGAGAAAGCGGACCTGGGCCGAATCATCTTCGGCTCGTCGGAGTACGTCAAAGACGGCCTACTGCCCCTGACCGAATGGCTCGGACCCAGCCCGTGGTCCGAACGCATGTTGAACATCCTGGATGATCTGTGGACCCGTGCGCCGGTAGAAACCGCATACGGAAACATTGTCTCGACGAGTCAGGAAATCAACGGCGAAATGCTCCAGACGCTCTCTCGCGTCTATTGGATGACGGGGCAGAGGCGATATCTGGAATGGGCCGTCCGTCTCGGTGATTACTACCTGCTGGATGCTCATCATCCCACGCGCGACGAAAGCGCGCTTCGGTTGCGGGACCACGGCTGTGAAATCGTCTCGGGCCTGTGCGAGTTGTACGCGACGGTTTCTTTCGCCATGCCGGGCAAGCGCGCGGCGTACCAAAAACCCATTCACCAAATGCTTGACCGCATTCTCGAAGTCGGCACGAACGAGCACGGCCTTTTCTACAACGCCATCAATCCCCAAACGGGCCAGCACGACGACGGTCTGGCCGATACGTGGGGATATAATCTGAACGGTTTTTACACCGTCTATCTGATAGATAAAACCGAGATCTATCGTCAGGCTGCGCGGAAAGCGCTCGGCACTCTTAACGATTACTACAGAAACTACCGGTGGGAAGGCACCACCGCCGATGGCTACGCCGATTCAATCGAGGGTGCGATCAACCTCTATAATCGAGAGCCGGTTACATCGGCGGAAAAATGGATAGACAGCGAAATGAAGGTGATGTGGGGCATGCAAAAGGCCGACGGCGTCATTGAAGGCTGGCACGGCGACGGGAATTTTGCACGGACCACGATTATGTATTGCCTTTGGAAAACAAGGGGCCTGACCGTCCAGCCCTGGCGGCAAGACGTCATCTTCGGAGCCGTCCAGGATGGGGATACGTTCAAGGTCACTCTCGCAGCCGAAAGCAACTGGCAGGGCAGGCTCATTTTCGATACGCCGCGTCATCAGACGATGATGAAGATGCCGCTGGACTGGCCGCGCATCAATCAATTTCCCGAATGGTTTACCGTCAAGGGCGACAGAAACTATATCGTCCATGACCTGGCGGCCAATTCAAGGGCTTCCTACACGGCCGCGCAGTTGGCCGAGGGTATCCCGGTCACTCTCGATCTCCTCGCCGAACGTCATTTTATCGTGCAGCCGCGCTAACTGAGCGCACGAAGCAGCAAATCCAAGGTTCCAAAACCCCGGAACGGAATTTCGTCGCCCGACTGGTCGGTCGATATACGACATACGAGATACAAGCCACATTCTAATGCGGAGGGTATTGCCATGGGCCAAGTGTTTCTTCCTGAAGCTTCAACGGACGTCGCGAGGGCCGCTCAGCTTTACTCAGAGCTTCGCGGAACGCCGCCGGGCACGAGGCGGGATCTGAAAAACTATGTGAAGGTCTTCCTCGGCATGGATGTACCGGACAAGCGAATCTGTCCCGGACATAGCAGCCCGATGGATTATCTGTGGGACCGGTTTGCTGTTGATATTCGACCCGCGCCCGCCCCCCAGCGCCGGGCGACGAGCGACATCATTGTCTGGGCGAATCGGGCGGGGGGCAAGACCGAATTAGCCGCCGTTGCTACGCTTCTGGATTGTATCTTCAAGCCGAATTGCCAGGTCCGAATCTTGAGCGGTTCGGGCGAGCAGGCGGGCAGGATGTACGAATATCTAACCGGCTTTCTACGTCACGGCTTCGAGCCATACCTGGCCGGGCCTGTGCTCAAAGCGAAATGTCACTTTCGCAACGGCTCGGGCGTCGAGGTTCTGACCCAGTCGGCCACCAGCGTCCGGGGCCAACACGTTCAGAAACTCCGCTGCGATGAGCTGGAGCTTTTCGACAAGGACGTGTTTGCCGGCGCCAAGTTCACGACCCAGAGCACCGCCGACATCCATGCGGCGATGGAGTTAATCAGCACAATGCACCGTCCATACGGCCTGATGCACAAAGCCGTTTCAGATGCGGCCAAGTTCGATACGCCCGTGCTCAAGTGGTGCGTATGGGAAGTGATCGAACAATGCCGCGACAGAAACTGCTCGCAATGTCCCTTGTCGGAGGATTGCCAGGAAAAGGCCAGGCAAGCAAATGGCTATCTGAAAATTGACGATTGCATCGCGCAGATGCGGCGGGCCAGCAGGGCGGGCTGGGAGGCCGAGATGCTCTGCAGGAGGCCATCGCGCGAAAACGTCGTGTTCGATGAGTTCGACACTGATGTGCACATCAAACCCGTCGATTACGATCCGAATCTTCCACTGTACCGCGCGCTGGATTTTGGATTTGTGAATCCGTTTGTGTGCCTATGGATTCAGGTCGATGTGGCCGGCGTTGTCCGCGTGATCGACGAGTACGTTCGCAGCAGGGCGACCATCGGCGTACATGCGGCTCAAATCAAAAGCCGCACCCCGGTCCGCGAGGAGCAGGTGGCCGCAACGTTCTGCGACCCGGCGGGCCGAAGCGTCAACGATGTTACCGGCACGAGTGCCGTCCGCGAGCTGCGGAGTTTGGGCATGGCTGTGCGGTCCAGGGGGAGCGGCATCCTGGAGGGCGTCGAGCTTATCCGCCGGGCCATTCGCTCCGGTGACGGCAAGAGCAGACTTGTCATTTCGCCCGGGTGCCCGCGACTGATCGAGGCGATGGAATGTTATCACTATCCCGAATCCGGCGGCGCCCCCGGCGAGCTGCCCCTCAAAGATGGCCTCTACGACCACCCCATCGACGCCCTGCGATACTTCTTCATCAACCAAACCAAGCCGGAAAAGACCGCCACCCGGCGATACTGAAAAGCGGGATTATGTACAAGATTTGTGGGAATTTTCTATTTTTCAGAAGAAATGTTGCACATTATGCCGACTAATGCCGTATAATATTCTGTGTGGGAGAAATAGGAGGTATAAGAATGGATATTGGAGCAAGACTCAGAGCCGCCAGAGATGCTATCGGCTACACGATAGAGAAAGCCTCGCAGGAAAGCGGAATTGGTCAATC
>DATKWR010000301.1:0-20014 GCA_035529475.1 Sedimentisphaerales bacterium
GGGGGCTGCGGCGGCTTGTGTGTCGCGGCAAGCCGAGGTGATTGCCGTTGATATCGATGATTTTAAGATGGACATTGCACGCAAAGCGGGGGTCGCACACACGATTAACACGAGGAAGGCGGACCTGCATGAGGTCCTCAGCGAGATAACCAAAGGAGAAGGGCCGGATGTAATAATAGAAGCTGTGGGCAATCCGCAGACTTACCGGGCGGCAGTGGATGAAGTGGCCTATACCGGAAGGGTCGTGTACATCGGCTATGCAAAGAAGCCGGTAGAATACGAAACAGGGATGTTCGTCAAGAAGGAGATTGAAATCTACGGTTCGAGAAATTGCGAGAAGGACGTTGACTTTCCGGCTGCCATCGCATACCTCGAGAAGGGTGGATTCCCGGTGGATGAGGTCATCAGCCGGGTCGTCACCCTGGACGAGGCCGGCAAGGCACTTGCCGAATGGGCGGAAAATCCCGGACCGGTCACCAAAATCTTGGTGGATACAGAGGCTTGATAATAAGGTATCCTAACAATGATCAAATCATGCGCGACGATTGCGTTAGTCCCTGAGATAAAGGCAGGACCCTGGATATATTGGGACGGACCTGATATCAGCATTCCCAAGGCCGCCAAACTGGGTTTTGATGCGGTGGAGCTCTTTACCGCTTCGGCTGATGCGGTGGATCCTGAACAGTTGGAACGGCTTTGCAATGCGAACAAGATTAAGATTGCTGCGGTAGGAACCGGAGCGGGCAAAGTGCTTAATGGCTGGACCCTGACCAGTCCGGACAAGCACGTCAGACAAAAAGCGGTTGCCTTCATCAGCCGGATGGTCACATTTGGGGCCAGGTTTGGGGCGCCGGCCATTATAGGATCCATGCAGGGAAACGTGGAATCGGGGACCGAACGGCCGCGAGCTGTCGCCTGGCTGGCTGAAGGACTGAATGAGTTGGGCACGCTAGCGCAAGAGCAGGGAGTAAGCCTGATCTACGAACCTCTGAACCGTTATGAGACGAATATGTTTAATCAGCTCGGGGCGGGCGCCGAATTCCTGAAGACGCTCGATAGCCAAAACGTGGTATTGCTGGCAGATCTGTTTCACATGAATATCGAGGAAGAGTCCGTTGCAGGCGCCATACGGGCGAACGCCAGGCATATTGGCCATCTTCACTTTGCAGACAGCAACCGGCGGCCGGTTGGCATGGGACATACAGATATGACGGATATCGCCCGGGCCCTGACGGACGTCGGATATACGGGATATGCTTCAGCCGAGGTCTTTCCCTGGCCGGACCCTGATGCGGCTGCCGAGCAGACGATGCGGGCGTTCAAGAAGTATTTTCCACTGGCGTAGCGGTTCAAAGGTCTTTTCGAAGAACGTCCACAAACAGAAACATCCAAGCTAACGAAAGGAAAACATCATGTTATTGTCCAAGTGTATTCATCCTGAAATATTGGAAGCTGTAGGGAAGATGGGACACGGGTCCCGCATACTGATATCCGATGGCTGCTATCCCCATATTACAGGAAGCCCCGCGTCGGCCAAGAAAGTATGGCTCAACTTGATGCCGGACGTGCTTAGGGTGACTGATATACTTGAGGCGCTGACCAGCATCATACCCGTTGAAGAAGCCTTTGTCATGGTTCCCCCTGATGAAGCTGACCAGCCTGTCTTTGCCGAATTCAAGAAACTTCTCCCCGGCATGGAATTAACCAAACTGCAGCGGCTTGAGTTCTATGACAAGGCTCGGGAGCCCGATACGGCGTTGATGATAGCAACCGGGGACCAGCGCAACTGGGCTAACCTTTTGCTGACCATGAACTTCATCAAGCATCCGGAAGGCAAAGGAGACTATTAGGGAAGAGAGTATGAAGATCGACACCCATCAGCATTTCTGGAAGTATAGCAGAGAGGCATACCCCTGGATAGGAAAGGGCATGGAAATACTCGCTCGGGACAGGCTCCCTGCCGATCTGAATCCGTTACTTGACGAGCATGGCATTGACGGGACCATCGCCGTACAGGCGCGCCAGTCTGTTGAAGAAACAGAAGCGCTATTAGCCATGGCCGAAGAACATGACTTTATCCGCGGCGTTGTCGGCTGGGTTGACCTCAGAAGCCCCAACATGGAGGCACAACTGGAGCGGTTCAAGGACAGAGCGAAGATGGTCGGTGTCCGTCACGTGGTGCAGGATGAGCCTGATGCCCGTTTTGTCCTCAGGGAGGATTTCATGCGGGGCATCGGCAAGCTGAGGGCCTATGACCTTGTGTATGATATTCTGATCTTCCCCCACCAACTGGCGGCGACTATCGAGTTGGTACAGAGATTTCCAGATCAGGTATTCATCCTGGATCACATGGCTAAACCCTATATCAAAGATGGACAAATGTCACCGTGGGAGAGCGATATCAAGAAATTGGCGTCATGTGGGAACGTGTCCTGTAAGATATCAGGCATGGTCACGGAGGCCGACTGGCACAATTGGACCGTGGAGAGTTTCAGACCCTACATGGACGTCGTGCTTGAAGCATTCGGTACCGAAAGGCTGACTATAGGGTCAGACTGGCCGGTCTGTACGCTGGCGGGGGAATACGGCAGCGTCATAAGCATAGCCGCTGAGTTCATCGCGCAGCTTTCAGACAATGAGCAAAAGGCAATATGGGAGGGGAATCCCGGAAGGATATACGGTCTGTAGCATATTTCTGAGAAGTGTTGTTGCGAAGGAGTCGGGCGGGATATGATTACTGAAGGATTGGTTTTGGCTGCCGAGGGGACACGTGCTGACTTCCGGCAACCTTTGTGTCTAATTTGAGTCCTGTGGAATTCTCTCAATAGAGGACTGGAGAGTGACGTTGATGAATACAGGGGGTCCTGCATGTCAGTTTCGCTGTGATGCTCGTCATTGGTTTGAACTGTGGCATTGTGGCAGAACGAAGCCCAGATGCGCCTGTCAAGCGGCCGTCGGACCGCCTTTCAGAGGCTGGGTGACGAGAATGAAGGCTCGCGCATTCCGATTGCGGGACCGAACAGCGAGACGACTTTCCTGAAATACAACGGCGAAGAAGTCTGGTCCAAACTGGGCGGTGATTTGCTCAGGAACATTGTCTATGTCACCGACGGCGGAAAATATCTGTCGGTGGGGCCCGGCACGACGCTGGATCTGGGGCAAATCTATGAGAATCTAATTGCCTCTGCCCAGAAACGGGAGCTTGAATCGATGACGATGCTCACGTATGATGAAAAGTTCCAGATTTTTGTCGCATTGGCGCTGATACTTCTAATTTGTGAGGCATTGGTAAGTGAACGCAGGAAGATATAAGTCAGTCTTGCAGGCGGCATTGGTCATGATGGCTGCGCAGGCCGCTTTGGCCGATTCAGCCGGGGTAACCACCTCGCAGGGCAACGCGCTGTACAAGCAGGGGAACTTCAACGAAGCAATCAACAAATATGATCAGGCTCTTGTGGATGCGCCCCAAGTGCTGGAACCCAAATTCAACAAGGCCAACAGCTACTACAGGCTGGACGACCTGGGCGCAGCCATCGATTTGTACAGGGAGGTGGCCGCCGAGAGTAAAGACATGAACCTGGTCGCGAAGGCCAAGTACAATCTCGGCAATTCGTATTTTCAGCAGGGTTCCAAGCAAAAAGACTCGAACCTGCAGAAGCCAACAATGCTGTCGGAGCTGAAGAGCGAGTGTTTGAGACGCTGTTCTTTTGGCATTATGATCTCGGTATGAGGACGAGACTCCTGATCGTTTGCATCTGCTTCGGTATTGCATCGGTTAGTCTTATGGTAATGATATGGTACGGAAAATCCGCTCCGTGGGTCGTGACGACAGCCATCGCCGCGTTCCTGACAGTTTGTTTCCTTGCATCGGTTATTCTTGAAGCCCGGAGCCAGTCTCGAACCGCCTGCGGGGTCATTTTAGCCGACGAGGTTACCGCCCGACAAGGCGACGGCCCCAACTACCCTAAGAGCTTTAAGGAGCCGCTTCACGCCGGGACAGAATTCGACCTGCTGGAACGGCGCCCCGGGTGGTTCCAGATACGACTGTTGGATGGCAGCACTGGTTGGATACCCGACGATTCTGCTGATCTAATTTGACTTTGCAGGCCGGCCCGGAGGGCGGACATCTCCTCGTTGATCGGACCGTGAATCTTGTCAGCTCCCTGTGGACGAAATCCAACGGACAGCGTGAATGATAGGCAAATATTTCGGAGTAATTCGTCGATGTCACAAGAAAGAAACATTGATCGCCGTAGATTCTTGAAGAAGGCGACAGCCTTCACGGCGGCAGCGGCAGCATTTCCATATTTTGTGTCCTCATCAGCGTTAGGCAAGGCTGGAAGTATAGCGGCGAGCGACCGCATCGTGATGGGGTGCATTGGGCTGGGAAATCGGGGGACCAGTCTGATGCGAGGATTCCTGGGCCACCAGGATGTCCAGGTTGCAGTCGTTTGCGACGTCTATGAAAGCCAGCGCCAAAACGCAAAGAGTACTGTCGACCAACACTACGGAAATAAAGATTGCGCCACCCATAGCGACTTCCGTGAGGTCTGTCAGCGCAAGGACATTGACGCAGTCTGTATTGCCACACCCGATCACTGGCACGTCCTGGTTTCTCTGGAGGCCGCGAGGAATGGCAAGGACATGTACACCGAGAAGGCGCTGGGTTTGAGTGTCGCTTGGGACAAGGTCCTTCGTGAGGCATGTTACACATATGGCACCGTTTTCCAGTGGGGCACCCAGCAGCGTTCCGATCGGAATTTCCGTTTTGGCTGTGAATTGGTTCGCAATGGGCGAATCGGCCGGCTGCACACTGTCTTGGTGGGCGTACCTCACGATTTTGCCTTCCCAAATCAACCGACCCAGGCGGTGCCGGATGGCTTGGACTATAATATGTGGCTCGGGCCTGCCCCGTGGGCACCATACACCTATCAGCGCTGCCGGCCCTGGACAAAGAAAGAGAGCTGGTCGATCTGGTATCACATCTCCGATTATTGCCTGGGCGGCATAGGTGGATACTGGGGTGTCCACCATGTGGATATAGCCCAGTGGGGTCACGGTACCGATGATACCGGCCCTGTCGAGATCGAAGGGACCGCCGTGTTCCCAGAAGATGGGCTTGCGGACTGTGCCATTAGCTGGAAAGTCAGGCATACCTATGCGGACGGCGTTACGATGATATATATGGACAACAAGCAACACAAGCAGGGTGTGACCTTTCAAGGAACCGAAGGCTGGGTGCATGTTAGTCGCAGCGGCATTTGGGCTGAGCCGGAGTCGCTGCTAACATCGGTGATTGGCCCGGATGAGATTCATCTTATTGAAAGTAAGGCCCATGAGCGGAACTTCCTCGATGCGGTCAAGACCAGAGAGAAAACGATTTGTCCCATCGATGTAGCTGTTCGTTCAGATACGGTGTGTCACTTGACGGATATCTGCACGCGTCTGGGCCGCACGCTGCATTGGGACCCTGAAAAGGAAGACTTTGTGAACGATCCGGAAGCCAGCCGAATGCTAACCCGGCCGATGCGCAGTCCGTGGCATCTATAAAAAAAAAGCTGAACAGATACAAAAATGGCAAAATGTGAAGTCCCGATTTGAATTGCTACGCGGAACGCTTTGTTAAATCCATCAAATCCGAATGTTTGAATCAGTTGATTCTGTCATCTGTGGATCAGCTTGAATATGTTCTTGGGCAATACAGTGCGTATTATCATCGTGAACGTATTCATCAATCGCTCGATCGCATAATTGAGCCCAAGCACGCGCTTGATGATTATGCTGGGATGAATTCTTGCACCTTACCTCGCAGGTCCATAGCAGAGAACGCGCCCATCCTGTAATGCGACCAACGTGCGACCCAGGCGGTCGATTGCCAAACCCCAACGAACCGCTCCGGCAGGCAGGGAATGCCGCCAGAGTAGTTTGCCACTGTTAATGTCCAGCGCGGCAATTCCGTAGGCTTCCTCGGGAGAGACTTTGGGCTCCACAAAGGAACGGTTCGTCCCAGCCACAATCACACCGTTTTGGCCCACCGCCACTGCCACATTTTCCTGGAACGGCTTGCCTGTCCAGAGTGGCCTGTACTTGGCCCCCTCGCTTCGAATGGAGGGCAATAGTGCCAAGCCGGCGGTCGTGACGGTGATCGTACCCGTGGGGCACTCCAGCTCGGCGTGGTCGATATAGTGGATGTCTTCGGCACGTGTGTACCACGGCAATTGCCCGGAGACAACAATAGACCCGTCCTTGCGGAGAAACAAGTCGTGGCCGCGGGGGCCTCTGGGGTCTGTGCCGAGCTTTGGAGTCTGCACGGGCTTGAACGTCCCGTCGCCGAGATCGTAAGAAGCCAGTGGGATCCGGTTGCCACCCGCCAGATACAGTTTGTTCTCGTGAACCAGCAGGTCTCCTTGCACGCTGACACCGGCACCCTGTCCTCCGGCTGTGAGTCCTGAGGTGCTGTTTTGCCAACGGATGTTGCCAGAGGCTGCATCCAACGCATAAACATGAGTGCCATCGTAGTTTGCAATGCCGGCTGCTGCATAGGCAACACCATCTTCGACTACTACTCCGCTCGCCACGGGCCAGTTGGAACTGAGCATGCCGTAGACAGGAATCTTCCGCTCGACCGGAGCAGCGCGGAAACGCCACAACAGACCACCATTGGCTGCCTCGAATGCGTAGATCCACCCGTCGCCCGAGCCTGCCAATACCCTGCCAGAGGCAACCGCAGGCGCAATTCGAATGATCCCTCCGGTGAAGGCCGTCCACTTCGGCTTTCCATCCACCGCATCCAATGCCCGGACGATCCCATCCGATCCCCCCACGAAAACCAGACCGCCGACCGACACCGGTGCAGTGCACGTATTTGGCACGTCGGGCACATACTGCCATTCCAGCACGACTTCCGAGGGGACGCTCAGGTTCGAACGGGTACTTCGTATGTTGTCTCGGCGGTAAGTCGGCCAATCGTCCGCCGTCTGTGATAGTAGTGTAACTTTGGCTGGATCATCAGCCACTCTCTCAAGCCTTTCGACCTCCGTAGCCTTTGGGGCAAAATCAAAATCTCCGGCAGGTCCAAGGCAAATCACTCCTATCAAGGAAAGATTGCAGCCACACATCCAGGGGCCCCAATAAAGATGTCCCCCGGCGATGACGACCCCATCGTGGCAGGCCGGACGCATGGGTGAGATATGAAGCCACTTCCCGGCAGCCACATCCCAGCATCGTGTGCCGAATCCGCGGACAAAGACCCGATCCACGCTGCCTGTAGCGCGGGTACAGGCTGCCCGGTTGGGTAGTTCAAGCAGTTTCTCTCCAGTAAGAGGCTGCAATATCTGACTGGGATGGTTCGATCCCATGGCATACAACGCGTCGTCCCGCAGCACGAGCTGGAAGTTCCCCTCCTGTGGATACTGCCAGAGAAGGCTTCCATCACGAGTGGAGACGGCTACCAGCTTTGTCTGTTGTGGTCCGGCGAAATAGATCGCATCCTCACTGCATTTGGCATAGGCCGTTGAGGCGAAGCCCCAAACGGCCCGCTGGGCCGGACGCTGCTCGGCGATTGCCTCTACCACATCGGCATCTTTTGTCCTCCAAACCGGTTGCCCGGTCTTGGCATCAAGACAACCGAGAAACTTGCCAGGGCTGTAGAAGTAGATCTGTTCCTCATTCATGCACATCGCCCGAGTGTCGAGTGGCTCGCGCTCCCGGTGGTGCCAGAGGATCTTCTTAGTGGTCGGATCAATGGCCAGAATCGTGCGGCCAAAACCCCATGCGTACTCAGGGATCTCCCACCAGGGCCAACCAGCCCCGCGAAATGCCGTTCCTCGGAGTGCATCACCCGGGGCTTCCTTTTCACCCACCAAGGCATAGAGCGTGCCGTGCTTTAGTGCCATCCACTTCCATACCGCCCCATCGCTCAGTTCCGCCGACACCTTGATCTCGTCCTTCAACTCGCCGGTGGCCGCGTCGAAAAGCTTACACGAGACGGCATCGGCCAGATAGAGCGTATCCGGGGTCGCGATCATCGTGTTGCGATGAATCATGAAGTCCGGATCCAGATGCCGCTTCCAGACGATAGTCCCGTTGTAGCCGTTGATAGCTATGAGTGTGTTCAGCATGGGCCACTGGGGTCGTCTGAACGCTCGGCTGCCGAAGGCCTTGAAGATGCGGCCGCCCGAAGCGACCGTCACTTCCGGCATCGGGCAGTACCATGGCTCGGCAAGGAACTGTGTCAGGTAGGGGGCACGGGCGAGTTGATCGGTCGATTGCGGATTGTTGTCCGGGCCATGATAGGGATGGCTCCAGCCGTCCACTCCTTGGGGAGACGGCTTGGTCAGAACCTCCTGTCCGAGCAACGCCTTTCCCTGGGGTCGCAGCACCCGCAGCACCTCGGCTCTCGGGACATTCTTCGCCCCGCCCACTACAACAACAGCATCGGCTACGTTATCAGCCAAGTGCAGTTTCTTTAGCGATCCCTGGTCCACAAAGATGCGCGTACCATAGAAGCCCGCATCATTGGCGACCTTACGCGCCTTTTCCACATCTTTCGCCTGTGGCAACTGTACGTATATCAGCAGCTTGCTGTCCCTCGCCATTTCTACAGCAAGCTCGCCGCTCGAATCGCCCAGCACCACGCAAATTCCGTGCGTCACGCTGATCTTCTCAAAAATCGATTGTGCCTGTGTTGCCCCCGAGACAGTAGGCCGACCGAGTAGAATGCCAGTCGCTATTATCAGTAAACATATCTCCGACTTTTTCATTTTCTCTCCTTTCAAGAACTGCAGGTCCTACATCCATCAAGTCTAAGGCCGGAAATGCACCAAGGTCAACAGCTTTCAGCCAGGATTTCCTGAATAAAGTAGATGAGTAAGCGGTAAGCCAGGGCTCCCGCTCTCCTCACCAAAACCGCCTTCCGACTGTCACTGGTCCTGTGAAGGGCTATCGGAAGAGCGCAAGAGCTCAACGTGCTATTCAGCCAATGCCACATCTATGACTGTAAAATACATATTGTGCCCGCCAAACCATGCGTTTGCCTCTTCACCGGGTATGAGCAAGAAGGCGCCGGGTATGGAGTACTTCCTGCAAACCTCGAACATCTTCTTAAGCTGATCAAGTCGCCGTCTTCCTGTGTCGCGAGGATTCCCGTCCCCATGGAATTCAGCCAAGTGGACCGCATCTACATTGAGACCCATCATGGCTTCCCTGAAAGCCGGCCCGGAGGGTCTGGCCGTATCGTCTGTCATGGCCATGGCTTCGTGGAAGTGCTCGGCCATGGTGATATATTCCGGTATCTTCTTGTATGTATCACCATGGGTATAGCGCTTAACGCGTTCCAAAGTGCTCACTGCGTCCTGTGGACTCAAGAGCAGAAACACGCCCATATGCTGTGTTCTTCCATAAGGTGCATCAATCCATGGCATGAATCTGCCATCCCCCTCCGGATGAGATTTTGTCCCAACAAAATCTTTGCCGTCTTCTTCGCCCACCTGCCGCCATCCCTTGTATTCCATTGGATGCGAAGCGAATCGGATCCTGGCGTACTGACATTGATCTCACTTGCCCGATTGTATTGCGAGAACCCGACAGGTACTGCCGCACGAACCTGCGTTTCCAAGCCAAATGCCAGCAACACAAGACAGCAGCTACTGACACGTGAGATACTTGCGTTTCTCATCTTCATCTCCTTGGCAAAAATCCAAACAGGTTTGGCTGTCTGACCTCTTCAGTTCCCCAGCCGGCGCAGAATCGACTTGGGCATTTTACAGACCATGGTCCATGCCGGGTCCACCATATTCCCTACTTCGTACTCGACACACATCCCCAGGAGAATTCCCGCACTGCGTTTATCCAAGCCGTAATCCTCTTGCAGCCAGCGAACCATCTCGGTGGTGGCGTGCCGCAACGATTGCTCGAGTGGCGGCTCGGCCGCCCCAATCGTAAAGATGAAATCCTCGTTTTCCCCGCGCGGCCACCCGATCTTCCTGCCCTTTTCCACCCACGCGGTGAACTGTACTTTCTTCATCCCGCATTCGATGCCCGTCATGAGAACCTCACCGGAGCCCTGAATCGCGTGACCATCCGATAGATAGAACAAGCCGCCCGGCACAAACACCGGAAAATACATGGTGACCCCTTCGACGATGCCTTTGTAGTCCAGATTGCCGCCATTGGGGCCGGAGGTACCGACGGTCACAGCCTTGCCCGGTGGGTCTGTGACCGCAGTCCCAAGACAACCGAGCATCGGCTTCAAAGGTAGCGGCAGTCCGGCAAGCGTCGTCGTCTCCTCAACCTTATCGATCTCTACTCGAGAAAGCCGTGCGACACCCTCTTTCTCATCAATGGTCCAGTGTGAGCCGCCACGTTGCGGAAGCTCTTTCTTGAACTCAGGATCAACCACCCAGTCCCTGATGCTGGCGCTACTATAGCCAGTACTCTCCGGCTCAATCACCTCCAGGCGTACGGCCAGGCTATCTCCGGGCTCAGCGCCTTCGATGTGGAACGGACCAACCGCTGGATTCCATTGCCATGTTTTGGTGACAACGGTGTCGCCATCGGCAATTCGACAAACGGGCTCACGAATCGAGAAATCCTTCGCTCGCTTGTTCGGATCAGGCTGGAAGACATGCAATTTAGAAGTCTTGGCGGTCACAACCCTAAGCGCCTCGCCTTCAACTCCGTCTGGATCCGTCATCACGAATCGACAATCGTAATCTGCCGCAGGCTCCAAGCCAGATAAGGAACCGCTGAAGATGCCTTCAGTAGCGGACTCATTCGGCCGCTCTTGACCAGGCGGGGCCGGCTTTCGCCATTCCTTATCCCCTTTCTTCCGGCACTCGAGAATCAGTCTTGCGTTCTGGTTCGCGTCACCCTTGAAATGCCATTCAAAGTAAAGGTCGGTCGCCGAAGGCTTCTTCATTATATGTGCGCCGGGTCTTGCCGCATTGGCGGCGACGGTATCGTTGACTCCAGCGAAGGCCAAGACAACACTGAGAAACATAGAAGTGTACATGTTTATCTCCTGAGATGTCACTTAGCGGACAACCCCAAACCACACCTGGAACGAGCTACGAAATTGTCAAGGAACGTGCGGACAGTGCCGAGGTATTTGCTGCTACGCTTCGCGTCAGGCCTCTCCGAGGCGAGACGAACGGAAGATGTGGAGATTACCGGGGTGCTAAGTCCGGCCTGATGTGCATGGCTCCCGCACATATTCTATCCTCCGGGATTCCGGGCTACCGTAATATTTCACGGCGCGTTTCGTTCGCAACCATTATAGAGTGAAGCGACGGACAGAACAAGATCCACGTCCCGGCTCGGAACAACCTTCGGCCATCCAAGGCTACTGCTCCCTCGCCAAACCGCCTCCCGGCTGTCGCGGGGTGGGGGCGAGATAAGATATTCTTCCGTTGCGGTCATCCGCAAGAAGGTCGGTTCCGCGGTGGCGCCATCGGCAGGCATTAGTGTGCTTGGGACCAAGGGCCTGTACCACCCCGTCCGTTCCATCCAGGAATGAGTGATACATAGGCGTCGCGGCCCGTTGGTCTGATCCGCGTACCTCACCAGGTTCTCACTCAGCTCCAATTCGGGCAGGCCAAGAAGAGACATCTGCACGTCGGTGACAAATTCGATGCTATCTTTGCTTCGCCCGCCTCGTTCGCAGGCCGGCCGCTTTCCAGAGATCGGACATGACCGCGGCATCGTTGCCACATAACGTGCAGCCGTAGATCTTATAGACTGTGACGGCATCGTTACACTCTCTGTCCCACGTGGTAGCGTGGAACCGATGGTTGCGCTGGAATTCCCAAACGGCACGTGCCTTCTCCCGCTCGCCGGCAAACCCAGCCGTCGCTTCGTCAGCTATGTCCTTAAGAGTGCGCCAGTTGCGCTTGCCATTGACGGCAATCCACGGATTGACAACGTCTGTATCGCCGATGTTCTCAAACCGCATGAACCTACTGGGCTGCCAGCCCTGATGATAAGCGCCGTAGCTGATGGGCATGCGGGTCATGAGCGACGCCTTCCTGACGACTCTCTCCAATCTTGTCATTTCAGTTAGAACCTCCAATGAAGAGATTCATGGCCTCCGGACTCCCATACATGATTTGAGAATACGTCTTGCCGAGTCCGGGTCTTGCGGTGGGTGCGATCAGAAGACGTTCGAACTTTGTGTCCCATGCCTTCCGCAGTATTCTGAGATGTTCAAGCTCTCCATTTAGTTTCACACTATTGACCAACGCGGCCATTGTAACGCCCGTTTGGCCGACCCGTGTTGACACAGGACATGATGTGTAGCGCCAGTCACTATATTGTTCCATCCAGGTGTCATTATTGAGGTGGGTGACGGCCCGTTTCACAACTTCAGGAATACGTTCATCCCCGGATAGCTCATAATAGCGGCTCAGACCATTCACCCTGACCGAGCCTATGAAACCAGCTTCTCCCACGTGTTTTGTTTCGCAATTGCAGTGTCCTGAGGGGAGCTCCCAAAGCCATCCGCCACTGTGACGGTCCTGAGCTGAAATAGCATCATTGGCAAGCAATTTCATGGCCGTAAGATAGCGTTCGTTCAGGTCGAGCTCGTAGGCGCCGGCAATGGCCAGCATGGTCCAGCCATTGACACGCCCGACGTGACTGCCGGTCTTAAAATTGAACTTCCGATCCTCAACCAGTTTGGCAAGATTCTCTCCTATTTTCTCGACGGTTTCTCTGAGCCACGGATCACCGGTCAGGAAATAGTCATAGACCATGCCCTGCGTCCAGATGTGCCCCAGGTTGTAAGGGGCCAGGCAAAGATGGCTGCCGTTCCCAAGCGAAGCGTACAGCCCGCGAATGCGTTCAACAGGGTAGAAGCCGCTCACATGTCCCACGCAGTGCTCATGGACCATCCCGCGACGAACAGGGTACGCGGAGTTGCCCCCTAAATCCTGCTCGAAGTGCCTCTTCAGGTCATCATTGACGAAATGAATGACATCAATCTCGCTGGTATGCCGGGCGGCAGCATCGCCAACGTAGAAGTACTTGGGATCGCCGGTCCGGGCAAACTGGACTAGAATATGCTTGGCCGTATCGTACTCGTGGTTGCCCCAGTTGCACCCGCGCTCACCAAACCAGTCACCCCAGTTCATCTGTCCGTAGTCTCGCTGTACCTCGATTGAGCAACAATATCCATTGTCAAAAAGATTCTCCGCCCAATCGTCATATTTCTTCATACCCGGCCCTCCTGCCGCGGCGATATGCCCCCATGTGCCGGACGCAATCGCTTGCCCCGGATCAGCAGAAGGGACCAACGGCGTGTTGGCGGCCTGAACCAACGAGGGGCCGTCTCCTGATAAATCCAACCATATCTGCCAGCGAGGCGCCTGACCTGTTCTCAGCCGATAGCAATTGCCGTCGAACAAATACTGGTACTTGTACCAAGGCTCCATGTGGTCAAACGCGCCATTTCCAGATTCAGGGAACAAGCCTATCGCTAGACCTTTTGCGCTTACTTCTATGCTCTTTGGCCACTGCTGCCAGAAATCCCGAAGCGCAATGGCGACAGCTCCCTTGCCGTCCTCCATTTCAGCCCATCCCGGAGCTTTCGATCCGCTCTCAGGGGCCCCTTCAAATCGGTAGTTCTGATCATCAACCTGAAACAAGCGCACGGACGAAGCCGGTACACCGCTCCATCCGGGTTTCCCGCCCACAGTAGCCGAGCGCATTGGCCTCAGAGCAGTCACCTCAAACTTCAAATCACGGAGATGATGTACGACGTCATTCTGTGAATCGATCAGGATTTGCGGCTCAAGATAGATCTTTGAGAGCCCGGCAAAGACAGACACGCGCATCCGAAATCCGAAAACGCGCTTTCCATCAGGGTCGCGGAAAGCGCCTCGTAAGAGCAGAGCGGAGCGAATAGCACCCTCCGTCTGGACATCGGTCGATTCGACAACCACCGCACACTTCTTGCCTTCGCGGTCTGTCATCGTCAGTCCGAGATCGACCCGGTCGGATATGCGTAATAAGGCGCCTGCCGCCGGCGAAACAATCACAGTTCGCGTGCTAATCGCTGGTTCGCCTTGACTATTGACCTTCACTGGAAACTCCGGATTGACTGCCGCGATCGTTTTGCCCCAGGATAGCTTAAAATTTGCCGTAGCGTTGGGACGAGGTTCGGCCTGGAAATCAAGCAATACCCAGCGGGCACTGCCGTCCTTCCATCGGGCAAGAACCGATGCCTGTAAGGGCAGAAGCTCGTCATTATCGTCATGCAGAGCGAAATGCACGCCGTCCGGAGCGGCTCCCTGGGCCAGAGGAATACCACCGGTTACCGGTCGCAGGGATCTGACGCCGCCGATGTTCCGTACGCTAATGGACATTTGTCCAGTTGACGAATAAGCTTTCGGACCGTCGGCAAATGACATAGCGGCTGACATGAAACTAAAACAGACCGAGAAAGCGAGGATTTGTCTCATAGCAGGCACCTTCTGCACAGCACAATAAGTCATTCCTGTTGATCTCCACTGGCTATCGGGGCCCTACAATCCCGCCGCTGACCAGCCGGCACGGTAGAGGCGACGGAGGTATTGGTCGGCTCCTCGGAGGTTTGTAATCTTCATCTGCTCGGCGTCCCAGGCCAGTTCTCTATCGGGACAGCGTAGGGCCACGGTACCCAGTAAGACCACCTCAGTCAACGCGCTGGCGTAATCGAATCCAGCGACCGTTTTGGCGCGGCGCAGACAGGCATCTACCCAGTGGTGGTAATGGTTCCGAGGGGAGAGCTTGGGACGTGGGTAGGTTTGGAAAGTCTTGCCTGGGAACAGTTGCGGTTCGCCGACGTGCGGCAACAGTAACGTGCCGGCATCGCCAAGCAGCAGCGATCCTTGTTTGGGGAACTCGTGGTTGTCGATATGCTGTCGTAGATGATCGGGAGGATACTTGTCCCCGTCCGACCAAGTCAACTCGAGCGTCTTGCCAGCGGTCAACTCGTTGCCGGTGAACGTATAGTGAACGATCTGCCATATAGGCCAGGTTTCCAACCGCCTTGAAGGCGTATCTCGCCAGGCGGGCTCCACCTCAGCGCGAATACTCACAGGTGCATCCAGTTTCAGGGCTAAGTATGGCGTGTCGAGAATGTGACAGCCCATGTCGCCGAGCCATCCCACACCAAAGTCTTGCCACCCTCGCCACCATGTGGGATGGTACACGCCTTGCTTGTACGGACGCACAGGTGCTACGCCCAGCCATGCATCCCAATCCAACGTGGCCGGCACTATGTCTTCTCCGGTCGGCCGAGGGCCAATGGGACGATAGTTCCCGGCTGGTTTGTTGGACCATGCGTAGATCCGCCTGACCTTGCCGATTACTCCGTCTCGTATTATCTGTATGGCCATACGGTACTCGACACTGGCATTCCCCTGAATACCCATCTGTGTGACCACATCGGCTTTGCCGGCGGCCGCGGCTATCCGGCGAACCTCGTGAACGTCATGCGTGAGCGGCTTTTGACAATACACGTGTTTGCCCCGATTGATGGCCGTCATCGTGATCGGTGCATGCATGTGGTCGGGCGTGGACACGTTGACGGAATCGATCTTATCGCCTTCCTTTTCCAGCAGTTCGCGCCAGTTCTGGTAACGTCGAGCATTGGGAAACCTCTTTGCCGCTGCATCCATGCGTGCCGTATCGACATCGCAGAGCGCCGTGATTTCAACATCGGGGTGTGAGCCAATCTGTTGTATATCCCCCCAACCCATGCCGCCGACCCCGATAGCTGCGTGTTGCATTCTCTCATTTGGCGACTTCGCCAAAACAGTTTTCGGCAGAGCAATGGTACCCAACCCCGCGCTGAGGCTAAGTTTCAAAAACTCACGGCGACTGGCCCGGACACTCATGACTTGATTCTCCTTGCTTCCGATTGAAACGATAGCTGAAGCTTCCTAAGGCGGCAGCAATGCTACGCTGTCTTGCTGCGACCGAGATGCCCCTTATTGCAGGAGCTTATTTTGGACAAGTATAGTGGATTCATTGTAGATAGCAAGAAAAGTGTGGCGTGTATTATTCAGGGGGCTGGGTGAGGCCTATAATCTCTTGGGTGATTTGAGGTCGGCCAGCAGACGTTCGTTTCTGAGATTCATCGTACTTTTCAGCAATGAGTTTTTGATACCATTGCATGATCGTGTCCGGCGTAAACAGTTCTGTGCATTGCTCCAGCATCTTTCGGCTGAGCTGTTTGGCCCTGGCCGCCACCGGCATCCGCTGGCTGTTGGTCAACAGAATACGTTTGTCCTGTTTTTCCTGATGCCGATCAGTGAAAGCCATAATCTCTCTTTCATAGTCACAACACAATACAAAATCACCTTCAACGGGCAATCTCTTTCATCCGTCACGACCTTATGTCAATGCCAATGGAGGAGTTATGTGGACATGGTTTTTGCACCGCACGCCCACCGCTATTCAGGCTCAAGCCTCCCCAAAAACAACCGAGGCCTGCACCGAGTCAATCAGTACAGGCCCCGAACAGGTGCAAGTCCTGATGTCAGTCGAGCATGCTCCACGGAGTAATTCTCCGCCGATACAGCCGATGTTTTATTGACGACGGGCGCCGTTTTAGATCTCAACTTCGCCGGAACCGATACGATTAGCGCCTTGTTAATCGACGGCCTTCCGCAGGCGACTGGCACCTGGGGAGCCGTGGGATCGGGGGCTGCGAATGAAAACCCATTACTTACCGGCACCGGTCTATTGCAAGTCACGGTGCAATGATGCTACCCATGAGTAGTGAAAGGCAGATCAATGAGAAAACAGTCCCAGGACCGCCATGGCGGTCCTGGGACTGCACTGGTTCTGTGCCGATAGGATTCAGTGTTTGCCAAAACGTGGCTGGGAAGGTATCGATATCTTCGTAGTTGAGTTTTTGGACCAGTCTAAGATTGAGGTATTGGAACAATTGGCTGAGTTGACAACTATCTGATGTGAGGAAAAGCGAATGGACTCAAGAGAAGCTTTTACACTGATCGAGCTGCTGGTGGTAACCGCTATCATCGCCATACTGATGGCTATTCTGGCGCCTGTCCTGCACAGAGCCAGAATGCAGGCCCAAAGAGTTTCTTGTGCATCGAATGTTCGACAGATGGGCACCGGGATCAATCTCTATGCCGAGGATTTTGACGGTCGGATCCCGCCGATGAACGAAGTCCGGCCGAAACAGACAGAAGGACATTACACGAGATGCTTCAAGAGTGGCGATGAAACATGGTGGAATATGGGCTTTGTCTTCAAAGCGGGCATCCTCAAAGACGGCAAGGTCTTCTATTGCCCCTCGCCTGATGTCCGCTTCAAATACAAGAACTATTCAAAACCAGAGTTTCCTTCTTCGTCTCCGATCGTCGAGAATTCTGGTACACGCATGTCATACATGTATAATCCGGTTTGTGTGAGTCTTAAAAATCGAGAACGCAAGTTCAAGAAGCTCTCGCAGCTTAAAGCCAACGAAACTCTACTGCTCGTCGATTCGGTGCTGGATGGCTCGGTAGCCCATATGGGCGGATGGAATGTCCTGGTCGGCGATTTCAGCGCCCGTCTGGTCTATGAACCGGGGATGCTTGAGTTTATCAAAGAACATCGTGGCGGAATCAATAAGGCGGACTATGCGAATTTCGACAAGGTAATGAATTCAATGCTCACCCAGTGACCAATTCGCTTCTTATTGGATGTGCCGGTGTGGTAGACCTGTGCAAATCAGCTGCCTCTGTAAACGATGAAACAAGCTTCTGTTTCTTTCTGTCTTGCTCAAAACACGATCGGTACGGTTGCGATTGTCAATCGCCCATAGAACCACTGCAGAACCGCTGAATGCACTATAACGGCTTTTCACGTAACGTTATAGTATTCAATGGACTTGTCAAAAGACCGAAGAGCTGGCAACTCTTTCAAGCTGCCAGCCCTCATGTGTCTGCCAAGTGGATGCTTCGCATCAGTGCTTACAGAAGACTACTGCTGACAGGTGGACAGCCATTGGGTGACGTGGACTATCAGGTCCTGGATGTCAATCACGCCGTCACCGTCAACGTCCATGCACAAGGGGCAATTCTCGTCGCTTGCCGTCTCTGGGGTGAAGAAGTAATCTTCCGTTTCGCCGATCTGGTACTTGGCCTGCGGCCCGGAACCGGCATTGCCCCGCTCGCCTGGATGGCTGCCGCTTTCCCATGGCTGTTCCGAGAGAGTGATTCTCATCCAGATCTGCTCGTGCGTATCCTCAGGGTGTGCCGATAGAAACGCCGGTGTGGTAATCGTCGTTTGACCCTCGGCACGATTGAACAGGTACTGGTTTCGCACGGCCCATTCCCGCGCTGGACCGGCCGGACACTCCAGAGTATCGTCCCAGTCACCGTCGCGGTTGAAGTCGAGCCAGACGTTGACCCAGAGAGGGGCACCGGGTTCGAGGACCGTGATTTCATAGTCGATGGTGGTCCAGCCGCAGTTGGGAAGAGTCAGTGGCATCGTGACGCCGTCGTCGCCTGCATCATGGTCGGCGGAATAGGTCTCGATGTCGATGTTGTTGACGCCGTCCTCGTCGGGGCCGGTGTCCGCTTCGGACTCGGCAGTAATCCCGGGCCCCAGATGCGCCACCAACCGCTCGTTCCGGTGAACCGGTCCAAAAGGCCCAACGCCGCTGCCGTCATCGAAGACCGTGGGATAGTGGGCGTCCACCCACGGCTCGGCGTATGCACGCATGCTCTTGCCGGAATTGTTCGTTCTGTCCGGAGCGTCGCCGAGATCCGGCTTTTCCTGCACGACCATGCCCTCGCAGCTGATATTCAACAGTCCCTGACCCGTTTCGGAGGCGTAGCCGCCTATCTCGATCAGGTATTGGCTGCCTGCGGTCGCAGCGAACGTAATCTGTGATTGCAGGCTTGGGCCGAAGTCGTCGTTGCACTCGATCAGATGGTCCGACGTCGGATAGCAGTCGCATCCGCTGTACGCGGCGAGCATCGTGTCGTAAGCGCTGCCCAAAAGACTGACGATGACCTCGCCGGTACACGGGGCGGTGTAGCAATACCAGATGTTGGGACTTATCATGCAGAGGCCCGGCCCGTCGAACGTGGCATTGGCTGTGTCAAAAGGCAGGTCTATCACATCGCCGACCGGGCGGGCATTCGCACAGTCGTCCTTGGACGCCGGGGCATCAATGTCTCCTTCACATTTGACGGTGATCAAACCTCTGCCCACTTCGGCACCGTAGCCCCCAACTTCGATCAGGTACTGCTCGCCTGCAGTGGCGGCGAATGTCACTTGCGATTGATACGTGCCGTCGAAGTCATCGTTGCACGCAATCAAATCGGCCTGCGTCGGGAAACACTCGCACCCCTTGTAGACGGCCAGCATCGTATCATAGCTGCTGCCCGCCAGGCTCACGGTGACCTCGCCGGTACACGGGGCCGTGTAGCAATACCAGATGTTCGGGCTGACCATACACAGACCACGACCGCCGAACCTGGCGCCTGTCGTATCGAACGGAAGGTTCGTTACGTCACCGATTGCGGTTGCGTCCGTGCACACATCGTTGGGTGGGAACGTGTCTGCCTTAACCTCGATGTCCGAAGTGGCGTTTACCACGCCAACAATCGCCAGCACTACACAGGCCTGGATGAGTTTTACCTTAAGTCGTCTCATGATTCGCTCCTTCACAACAAGTCTGTCAACCTTACATTGTCCCACGACTCTATGGCTCTCCCTTTCGATCGCCGTGAATCACAGAAGCGTTGGGTCACCCCACAATTAGCATATGCGTCTACACCAAAGTGCCTCCTTGCACCCTGTGCGCAACGGCTTTTCTTCCTGTGCATGTTCTGCGTTCGATCAGGTCTGACATCTGCAAGAGGTGAGGCTGAGGGTGCCCGTGACATAGGTAGATTGCACGATGTCCGTGATAATGCATCGTGAAGTCGAAGAGCTGTTCAGATAAGCTACGAAGTGTGGCTGATACGTCGTAACGTGGATGCCTCAAAGAAAATTCTTCCTGGCAACAGGG
>DATKWR010000302.1:0-2668 GCA_035529475.1 Sedimentisphaerales bacterium
CAGACTGATCCGTTCGGAAGAGCTCCAGGAAACGCTCGATGCCATCGGACGATTGAAGAGGGCTTCCCGTGAAGCGTTGATCAGGCGGTACATCCAGCAGGAATCTTACGATCATATTGCCGAGCAAATGGGCAAGACGTCCCACCAGGTCCGAGCCATGTGCTCTCGCGCCGTGAATCATCTTCGCCGGACCGTGGGGCCGAACCACCGACAAGCTACATAGGAGATATACAATGTCTGAAATAGATGAAAACCAAATTCATGACCGCCTCAAGCGTCTCTCGCAAATCGAGCCGGCTCAGGACGCCGCCGAGCGCGCGGTGAAACAAGTCCGGGACGTCCTCATGGCTGACGAAGGCCGTAATCTCATGAAAGGCTGTCTCCCATCGTTTGGTCAGATATGATGGAGGCCAAAGAAAGGAGATAGCCATGAACAAGTTAGATTCTAAAGTAGCGTGTGCCGGGATGGATGTCCACTACAAATTCAGCAATGTAACGTTTCGCGACATCGACGGCAGGATCGTCTCTCGCCAGCGGCTGGATCATCCGGACCGCCAAGGCCTTGCCGTGCGTCTGGGCCGCTGGCCGCAAGGCGTCCCGGTGGTCATGGAGGCGTCGTTCGGCTGGGGCTGGCTGAGCGACGTAGTGGAAGCGGCGGGCCTGGAGGTTCATCTGTCCAACTGCTTCAAGGTCGAGCAGATGCGTAAAGCGCGGGGCTGGGTCAAGACCAACAAGAAAGACGCCGATCTGGTCTCGCTGCTTCCTTTCGAGCCCTCGGATTGGTGGAAGGTCTGGCGTGCCCCGCCGGCGGTCCGCAATCGCCGCGAGCAGATGCGGTTTCGCGGCGATCTGGTGGCCTCGCAGACGGAGGTCAAGAATCGCATTCACGCGATTTTTCATCGGCACGGGATCTTTCACGAGTTTTCCGATCTGTTCGGGGGCCGGGGACGGCGGTTTCTGGTCGAGCTGTGTATCGGCGGCTCAGCGTATCTCTCGCCGGAAGCGTTGCAGGCGTTACGCGGCCAGGTCAGGCTGCTGGATCATCTTCGCCGACAACTGGCGGATGTCGCACGGGTCCTTCGCAAACAATTAGCCAAGACCCCGCTGATCCGGCGGCTTGACCACATTGACGGCTTCGGTCTGATTCTTTCGCACGTGCTGACGGCCGAGATCGGCCAGATTGAGCGGTTCAGGAGCCACAAGGCGCTGGCGTCTTATAGCCTTCTGGCGCCGCGGTCGAACGATACCGGCCAGGAGGATCCGAGTCAGAGTCCCAAGGGGCGTCACCTGGGCCTGCGGGGCAACCGGACGCTGAAATGGGCTTTTCTGGAGGCGGCGCGGGGGGCGGTGCGTTCCGGCGGTCGGTGGCGGGCGATCTATGATCGGGTCACGGCCGGCGGAACGAAAGACCGCAATCGCGGCTATATCAAGGTCGCTCGGGAATTGGTGAAGGTTGTATATGTGGTCTGGGCCAAGGGCGTTGATTATCAGGCGAATCCGCCTGCTCGTCCGGGCCGCAAAACCCCTAAGAACAAATCTCGTTCGGGAACGGGCCAGCTCTACCACCCTATGGTCCATGCCTGAGGGCATCGAGACCTCTTTGTATGTGGGCCGCCCGCACCGGACGAGATCGTGTGGTCGCTGCAGATGGGGCGACAGACATGGCCACGGCCATGTGGACAAATGAATAGGTGGGCCGAATCGAGCCCTGCACCGGTGCACGAACGAGCAAGAATGTAACGGACAAACGATGGCTGTTCAATGGGAGAACCGTCACGGCCAGTCGGAAGCTCTGCCGGGATGAGCGCTCAGCGTCTGAAGGAACAGCAACGGCCGTTAAGGAACTCTAAGGATGGATAAATCATTGCCCGGCCAAAGGTTGTCCGAAGAAAACAAAAATGAAAAAATGAAAAGGTACCCTTTGACAGCAGGCAGCCTTTCATGAATAGGGTGGGGCTGTGCCCCACCATTCGGATCGGTGGGCCAAGGCCCACCCTACGAATCTAATTACCAGCGACCCGCAACTATTTGCCTTCTGGTCCCCAAGGGTCGATTTGTTTTAAGTTCTTGGCCTGAAGGACTTTGTAGCAGTCGGGCAGGTCGAACGACTTCAGGATGTTCGGCACGAGCGACGAGAGCGGCCATGAATAGGTTTCGGATTCGGCGATGTCGGAATAGCTGGTCAGGGCGTTCTTGAGCGTGACCTGTTTGACCTGGTCCGACAGGACGGCGGCGAACGTAGCCGGGATCGTGCCCCAGCCTTTGGCGACTAAGTGGACCTCTTCGTGGCCATTGCTCTTTAGCCACGCTAACACGCGGAGAATGTCGTGCGTCCTCTGGCCTGGGTAGGGCTTGTCGAGCATGACCGAATGAGAGGGCAAACGGGGTCAGGCTTTGGATTTAGGCGTCTCAAGCTTTAGCCACTCCATTGATCGTTTGCTGCCGGTTTTTGTTTCTGGCGCAACGGCCTTGCTAATGCCATAGATATTGCCCATGTGCAGGTTCTCACTGAACCAGCGATTGCTCACCCCACACTGAAGCTTGATCCAGCTTGCCAGTACAACCTTCCAATGCGCCAATTTCCGATCGCAGGCTAATTCGCGTTCTTTTTTGCCAAGACAACTCAAGCCTTCTTGCAAGAGAATATCCGCGTACGTCTCGCCAAAAC
>DATKWR010000303.1:0-14841 GCA_035529475.1 Sedimentisphaerales bacterium
ATCTTGATCGAACAGAAGATGGCAGAAAGATTGCCGGATGTGGTTGTGAATAAGAAACGTACTGTATATCAAATATTAGAGTTTTGATGTACATGCGGGTCAAATACTAGTTAGGCTTCTTCATGCAAAATAATCTCCCTCCCGTCCTCGATGTGTGTTGTGGTAGCAAGGCGTTTTGGTTCAACAAAAACGACCCGCGCACCGTGTACCTTGATATTCGCAATGAAACAATTCAAGCCGATAAACGAAAAGGCAGAAAGCCAATTGAGATAAAACCAACATATATGGCAAACTTTCAAAATATACCGTTCCCCGATGAATCATTTCATCTTGTCGTTTTTGACCCGCCCCATGTTACCGCCGCTCAAACTGGTTGCGTCTTGGCTTATTATGGCACTCTCGATGAAAACTGGCGCGAGATGTTACGCAATGGTTTTACAGAGTGCTTTCGAGTTTTGAAGCCAAACGGCACACTCATTTTCAAGTGGGCTGAAACAAAAATAAAGTTGTCAGAAATTCTTGCGCTTACTCCTGAAAAGCCTTTATTCGGGCATAAGTCTGGTAAGTTGGCAAGAACTCACTGGGTAACATTCACGAAGCCTAACACCGCGTGCAGCGGACGGGTGGACGGGCTGGAGAAATTATAGGGTTCTGCGTGGCGGTGGTTCTGGTTTACTCCACCCGCCGCTAACGCAAACCATTAGGCTGCCCCTTTAGGAGGAAGGCAATGAGCAAATATCCAAGTGTTATCACTGACAGCATCCTCGAACAAAATAAATATATTTCCGATGATGAAATCAAGGCAGACATTGAAGATACCCTGGCTGAAATCAGCATTGAAGAAGCTAAGGCGGAAGCAAATGAAGTTATCTTCAATAAATCGAGTAATCAGGCTGAGCGAAAAATGGCCGCATTTCGCAGAGATGCCGCTAGAGACGCCATTCAACGAAGGCAAGAGTTTGTTCAATTCCTTGAACTCTTGCTTGCGGCAAGGCAGCCTAACAACGCGTGCACCTGACTTGTGGGAGTCAGGCCGATAAATCAGAGTTACCCGCTAAATGCCCACACGCAGGTAACGCAAACCGATGGGCGGACTGGCTGGTTCCGTTTGTAAGCATTTTACCGACACAAGGAAGCCATAAAATGTTATGGACTATAGGTGAACCCGGTGGGCCATCTGGCCCCTTTTACAGTGTTGTAAGGCAAGATGGGCGAGTGATTGCAATGCAAATCACAGATCGCAAATATGCCGAATTGTTACAACGTGCAGGGCAAGCAATGGAGGGAGATTTCGACACTATCGAATGGACAACAAGGCGCCTCAAGGAAATATTCAAGGATAGCATTTTTAGCGTGGATGAGGGAAGCGAAGCTTATATCGTTCGCTCTGTTGTTGAAGCACTCTTTGCGGGCTTGTCCGACAAATGAGCATAGTACCGACATTGCCTGCTAATCCGTATCCGCTCATCGCGCGCCCCATTAGGCTGGCGCTTGTAAAGTAGAAAAAATGTTGTATAATCAACTTAATTGACTTATTGTCAAGCGCAGCCGTCCATCGACTTTGCAGGCAGAACACCGCTCCGCTCAGGACGAAATGAACGGCGAAATCGAAGTAGCGCCCGATGTCTCATAGACATCGGGTTTTTTGTTGGCCCCCCTGTCGCTAAAGCGACATCCCCCCATTTTCTGGGGAGCGAAAATAGGGGGAAGGGAATTTGAAGGAGAATATGGAATACTTTGCTGGTTCTTGCAGCACCCCGCGGGCCTTTTTCTATCACGTGGTCAAGTTCGGGCGGGAGGAGCTGGAGCGGGTGCATGTGAACGGGGGCGGGTTCATCGGCACGTCGAAGTATTTCTGGAAGACGCGCGGGAACCCGGACATCGTGATAAACGGGGATGAGGGCTTTTATGAAAAGTCGCCGGTGCTGCCGAAGGGCTATGGGGTTTCGGACGGGCAGATCTATAAGAACATGACGGTGGAGTCTTGTGTACAGTGGGATAAAAGCCATCAGTTGCTGGGGATGTCGGACAGGCTGCTGCCGGGCGCCTTCAACGTTTGCGGCGGGTCGAATGTGCTGCTGAGCTACGGGGAGATTCCAGAATGGCTGGATGGCAAGCCGTCGGTGGACCCACGCACGAGCCTGTTCTGGGATGATACGCATTATTACATCATCATGATCGACGGGCGCAACAACGGCACGCTGGGGTTGAGGCTGGCCGAGCTGGCAGAGTTCGCGCTGAGCCTGGGGGCCACAGACGGTCATAATTTCGACGGGGGGGATAGCTGTCAATTGCTTTTGAACGAGAACGGAATCCCGATCATCAAGAATAACCTACCAGACGGCAAGCTGCACAGCGTGGTAAATCATATCGGGTTCTGGCTGAAAGATGGCGCAACCGTGCCAGAGATGCCAGCGCCGGTTGAAAACCCGGAAGGAGACGAAGAGGTGATAAACGGATTGGCAAAGGAAAAACTAGGAAAAACGATGTCGGTGCGTAATGTACCGGCAGTGGAGAGTGGAAGCAAGGTTGGTGAAATTGCTCCGCGCACAGAATTCGAGTTCGTGGAAATTGCCCCCGATCTGAACCACCCAACTGACGCAGCTTACCAGTGGTTAAAGTTGACAGATGGGAATTATGTGAATTACATCTATCCGCCAAATGGGGAGCGGGTCGATATTCTCAGGATGCCGGACGATGGAGAGGCAGATCCAGAACCAGCGCGAAAGATCGTGGACATCGACGTGAATTACGATGACGGCACGCGCGAAAGATTCTATCCCAAGCCATGACTACCTTGACGGTTAACTTCGAGAAGGGCACTTCGCAGGTGTTTTGGAAAGGGACAGAGCCAGGCCAGCAGCGCTGGTGGGTGCTGCACGACTGGCTGCGGAAAGAGTTCAACTACGACATGCGCGAGGGCAGCCTGGGCGGGATGCCGGAGGTGTATCGCTTTGGCCACGAGGGCAGGCCGGATTCGTTCGAGCGGGCGATCTTCACGGAGGCCTGGCAGTGGTTCGCGATCGACGTGCTGGCGATGTGGCGCTATGAGAAGCTGTTCCGGGATTTGAGTGGAGATCCGAAGGTTCACATCCTGCGGGTGTTCAACGCGCTGTATGCCGGGGCGAAGTTCCTGACGAACAAGGCGGGCGTCGATAGCCGTAACAATTATCCGGACGGGAAGATGCGGGGCGATGATCCCAGGATCGATCCGTTTGTGTGCGGGGGAAACACGTTGGCCGGGAGGTTGCATGGCAACCAGGTCAAATGCCGTGCTTTCTATGAACAGGAAAGCCCGCCGCCGGTGACGATGGAACTGATCAGGACAGACCAGCGCATCATCTGGGCGACGAATATCAAGCGGGTGAAGGTGCCCGATTCTCCGCTGGCAAATGCGAGCGGGCTATCTTACAAGGTGTTCAAGTTCCCGGCGTACCAGGACGGGACGGAGGTGCCGTACCCGTTCATCATCAAGAACGATCTGAACGGCTGGAACCCGGTCAGCGACCTGATGGCGTATGGCTGGGATGAGGCCAAGAGGCCGAAATACAACCCCCCGGAAGTGTAGGTGTGAAAATGAACCCCAAAAAGATAAAAATTACTGATGTAACTGATAGAATTATTTTCTTCGCTTCCCCTACGGAGCGAAAAAGAACGTGTTTATCAATAAACCATTTTCCTGGAGCGCGTGTTGGTCAAATTTGGAAATTATATTATCGCGGCAATGTGTTTTCTCACGCTAAAAGAGTTGATAATTGGAAGTACGTGCTCCCGGCTACCCTGCTCGTTGTGGGGGCTGCGCTGATTATTTATAGGGTTAGTTTACCAACCGAAAGGGCTGCGCTTTATACTCCATCGGTTGCGGAGTTGACGGCTGTTGCGGGCGTGTTCTATCAGGTAGAGCCGGATGCAGATACAGATCGCTGGGTTGACTACGGTGATCCAGCGATTTATGAGGCTGGCGGGCTGACGTATATTACCCCGCCCGCTGGCGTGCAGCCCGGACAGATTGAAATTGAGGGCAAAGTATTCCCCAACTATGCTTGTTATTTAGATGCAGAATGCAGGGAAGATTGGATACGTGTTGCGGAGCGTGATACATGGGACAGTGACCCGCGTTATAAACTTATTGCGACCTTTAGCGTGCCAACCGAAACGCCTGTACCAACCATAACCCCAACTGCTACGCCTACACTCACACCGGAGCCGCTTGAAGATTGTTTCAAGGTGGTATGGGATAAGGGTATAGCAGCGCAAGGTTTGAACATGCGGACCGGGCCGGACATGAGCGACAATGCAGACGGCAGGTCATATCTGGGGCCTGGGTTTATATTCAAGCCGCTTGCTTTTATAGAGACATCTCAAGGATGGTTCGCAAAAGTGGCGGAGCCTAATTGGTGGATCGCAACGGACTTAATTTATAATGACAATGTTTATACTGTTCGAGTTGGGTGTGAGTGATAATGTCAAGGCCAGCGACCATCAAAGACCACCGCATAATAGAAGCGACCCGCAAGTTAGTTGAAACACCTATGCTTCTGCTGCCTTCACTCTCGTACTTTGCTATGGAGATTGGTGTGACTCCGCCTGCGCTTCATCATTGGTTGAAAGGGGATTGTATGATTGCTAGAAAAACTATTGAGCAGAACCTTGATAGAAAAGACGCAATAGGGGAATGGGCCAGGACAGTTGCTGCCGTTTATGTTGAGCAGGAGCATGATAGGATTGTGCTCAACAAAGCTAGGAGCCGAGCAAAGACCAGACAGCTCACAAGCCTGTTGAATTCCAGCAGGGGGGGCAGGGTAAGCAGGATATCAGGAAAATAGTGCTTGCAATATCAATAAAAATGCTTTATAATCAATTAGATTGACCTGTTGGTCAATCGCCGCCTAACCCTGTTCCCCTTTTATTGGTAGGGGCGGTCCCCAAAGACCGCCCCCAGGGAAGCGCAGCCGTTCCGCTTAGACGGCGAAAATCGTGTAGCGCCCGATGTCAAGTTGACATCGGGTTTTTTGTTTGTCCCCCCTGTGGTCCCCCCATTTGGACGATCACAAAATGGGGGGACGTAGAAATAAGGAGAATGAAATGGAACTGACTGAAGTGCAACTATTTGTGATCGGTACGGTGGCCAGCGTCCTGGTGTGGCTGGTGAAGTTTATCCGCAGCCGTTGGGGAGAGATAAACCCCGGCTGGTTGACGGCCTTTGTGTATGTGGCATCTGGCCTGTTGGCGTTTTTCTTCGCGCCGCTGGTACTACCCCCCTGGCCCGCCTTTGTTGATCTTGCTACCTTCGTCCCAGCTTTACTTGGATGGTTCGGGGCATTACTGGTGCCGCTGTCCGGCTTTGTTGGCTTTGCAACGCTGGTTTACAACGTGTTGCTAAAGCAGATACTCGACAACGTGGGCGCGCGATTTCGCAAAGCCAAGGGATAGCCCGCCGCGATGCCGAAGAAACAATCCAATTGCGAGGCACAGGTGGAGCGGATGAGCGAAGACCTGCAAAAGGTCGATGCCAGCCTGCCCACCTACCCGCTTTGGATGCGCCTGACCACGTTCCTGGGGTCGCTGTGCGAATCGCTCAGCGACTTGCAGCTTGCTGTGCGAGGAGATGGGAACGGCTCGCGCGGATTGCTAGAGCGTATGGCAGTCATCGAGGGGGCGGTGAAGACGACGCAAAGCGATGTAAAAGATGTTCTCAACACGATGCGAAAAGTATACGGAGTAGATTCAGACGAATTCCAGCAGTTCGATCATGGTAACCATCCCAAACGGAGGGCAGGCGACCTTGGGAATGATATGGCCAATAAGATATTGCGTTATTTTGTCAACCGCGTCTTACCGCAGATCATCGTGTGGGCAGTGCTGGGATATGCGGCCTTCCAGATCGCATTGAATCAGCACGTCATCCTGGCGAAGTAGGCAATTATGACAAAAGTGAGACCAGTCACCCAGTTGCAATTGGACGGTTTTGCGGACCTGTTGAAAGACGCCGAGGAGGGCGGGCAGGACCAGAAGCCGTTGACGATGGCCGAAGTGCGCGAGCGCGAGATGGCCGCACGGCAGGCGCTGGGTGACAGATTCTTGAGCGATGACGCGCCAAGCTGGGCCGAGAAGTATCACGAGTTCATGATCTCGAACATCCCCTGGCGGATCGCGGCCTTCATAGCCTGGTCTATCGTGCCGAAGTACATGCGCTGGCCGAAAACGCAGGACGAGCTGGCAGTGGAAGTGCTGGGGCTGACCAGCGACCGGCGCATTGTGGAATGGCGGCGGAAGTACCCGTACATCGACCAGATGATCGCAAGCCAACAGACCGCGGCGCTGCTGGACTATATCCCAGGCAGTATCGCGGCCAGCGGCAAAGTGGCTTCGATAGCCGATTACAAAGCCACGCCAGAACGACGCCTGCTGTGGGAGGCGACGGGGATCATCGAGAAGACGTCGAAGGTTTCCATCGAAGATCCCGGGCTGGTGAGCACCGGTCGCAAGATGCTGGAGAAGCTGCGTAAATTGCCCACCGAGAAGAAGATCGAACTGCTGGGGGAGGAGGCCGAAGCCTTCATGCAGGAGTTGGAAGAGGAGTTCGCGGAGGAGGATGAGGCGCTGGATCCCCCGACCCCCCTGTCGTCTGAGGACGACATCCCCCCAAATTCGGAGAGCGCGAATTTAGGGGGAGAGGTGGAAGCATGAGTCAAGTATCGCTGCGAGAGGCGGTGAAGGACGACCTGCGCGCGCAATTGCGGGCGGAGCGGTATTTCTCGGATTTCTGCAAGTTCGTGGACCCCAAGCACCCGGTGGAAGCGCCGCACATGCACGTATTAACGCGCAAGCTGCAAGGGGTGGCGCAGTACATCCTGACGGGCGGGAAGCGCGGCATCTCGCGTTTGATGATCTTCATGCCGCCCAGGTATTGGAAAAGCCAGACGGCTTCGCGCAAGCTCCCGGCCTGGCTGCTGGGGAAAAATGCGGACCTGCGCATCATCCTGACTTCTTACGGCGCGGACTTAGCTTCGAAGCATTCCAAAGCGGCGCGCGACCTGGTGCAATCGGAACGCTACGCGGCTGTGTTCGGGGCGCTGGCATCGACCGACGATCCGGTGACGCTGGACCCGGAGAGCAAGGCATCCGCGGCCTGGGAGATCGCGAATCGCAACGGCGGGATGCAGGCGACCGGTGTGGGCGGTGGGGTGACAGGCTTCGGGGCGAACCTGCTCTTGATCGACGACCCGGTGAAGGGGCGGAAAGAAGCGAACAGCAAGACGCAGCGCGAATCGGACTACGAGTGGTTCAAGGGTACGGCCTACACCCGTTTGGAAGACAACGCGGCCATCATCCTGATCATGACGCGCTGGGATCAGGAAGACTTAGCGGGGATGCTGCTCAGGGCGATGGTCTCAGACCCGGACGCGGACCAGTGGGAAGTGGTGATGATGCCCGCTTTCGCGCTGAATGAAGACCTGTATCCGCGCTCGGAAGAGGAGTATATCGAGAATTTATTGCGGGGCATTTATATCCCCAGAGACGGCGACCAACTGGGGCGCAAGGCGGAGGAACCGCTGTGGCCCAGTAAGGACGACACCAGAGAGCTGGAAAAGAAACGCGCCAACATGGACGACTTCGAGTTCACGGCGCAGTTCCAGCAGATGCCGCGCCTGGCGGAAGGAAACTTCTTCGACGATAAGGATTTCGAGATCGTAGACCGCGCGCCGGAAGGTTTGCGCTGGTTCCGATACGCAGACCTGGCGCTGGGGAAGAGCGAGAGCAGCGATTTCAACGCGTGCTACGCGGTGGGCTTCGCGCCGAACGGGAACCTGTTCATCCGCGACCCGCTGAAGGTGCGCAACCTGGACGAGTTCCTGCCGGACCTGCGCATGTTGATGCTGACGGACGGGGAGCTGGGGACGGTGTGGGGGATCGAGAACACGGCCTTCCAGGTGTTGGTGGTGAAGGAGTTCCTGAAGGATAAAGCACTGGTGAACATCCCGATCATGGAGGTGACGCCGAAGGGCAGCAAGGAAGACCGCGCGCGCGCCTGGCGTTTACGCGCCAAGCAGGGCAAGGTGAAGCTGGTGCGCGGGCCGTGGAACCAGGATTTCATTCGTGTGGCGGCTTCGTTTGGGCCTACGGCGCGTTATGACGACGATATCGACAGCGTGAGCGGCGGCGTGCAGATGCAGGCGGAGGAGGCCGGGGGGGATGGTAGGACGGCTTCGAGCGAGGCGGTGGTGGTGAGTACAGAGTCATTATTCAGTGATCAGTTATCAGTAACCAGTGGGCAATTCCCGCTGGATTTACGGAGGTAGATATGGCAATGCCAAAAGGAAGTAAACGTTTCGAAGAAAAGGTTCCGCTGGCAATCGAGCTGGTGGAGAGCGAAGGGGAAGAGCCAAAGGGCGGGGGGCCGTGGCGCATCAAAGGCATCGGCATCACGGCCAACGTGGTGAATGCAAATAATAGACGTTATCCGGCGGAAGTGCTCAGTGCAGCGATCAAAGAGATGGGGGGCCATCTGCATGAGAGCGCCGGTCAAGGCCGTCTGTCATCGCTGGCAGTCGGGGAATCCGATCATCCCGAAGACAAGGGCAATCGGCGTCCATTGCTATCCGAGGTAGTGGTCAACTGGGACGAGGTCGAATTTGACGGCCAGCAAGTCGTCCTGGAAGGCAACTTACTCGGGACCAGCAGGGGAAAGGACATCCGGGCCCAAATCCAGGGCGGAGTGATTCCCGGCATCAGTCAGCGCGGCTATGGCGAGGCCAAGATCGTGAAGGAAGGTGAAGCCAAAATCGAGGAGGTGACCATGCTGGTCATCACCGGTTATGACTTGACCGCGCCGAACGAACAAAGCGACCCGAATGCGGGCGCTACTTACTTTGAATCCCAACAGGAGGATGAAATGAATCTCGAAGAGCTTTTGAAGCTCCTGAAAGACCACCCCGAAGTTTTCGAGGGTATTACCGAAGCCCAGGTGAAGAAGATGGGCGAGGTCCAATTGAAGGCGCTGGAAGAGAACGTGCGCAAGGCGCTGGGCATCGACGAAAACGTCAACATCAACGAGAGCCTGAAGGCCATCGCTGAGAAGGCGCACAAGTTCGAAGAGAACGAGAAGAAAGCGGGCATCGAAGCCGCGATCACGGAAGCCACCAAGGAACTGCCTTACGGCGAGAAGGCCAACGCCAACTTTGTGAAGGCGGTACGCGCGGCCAACCTGCAGGACGAGAAGGCGGTCAAGAGCCTGGTGGAAGCCAAGCGCAACGAATATGACACGTTGTTCTCCGCCGAGGAGCTGCAGAAAATGGGCTTCACGGGAAAGATCAACGGTATCGCGCCGGTGTTCGAGAAGGAGACCGGGCAGCCGGAGTTCGCGCAGGCAGCCTACGCGCTGAACGAGGCGATGGTCAAATCGGAAATGCGCAAGATGCGTGACTTCCGCGAGGCCGAGACGCGCGCAGAACTGCTCACGGTCAAGATTTTGGAACGCTTCGACCAGCTCAACAAGCATCACTTGATCCGTGAAGCGAAGGAATTCAACGAAGCCGAGCAGGCCAGCGACCTGAGCCTGCCGTATTCGATCAGCCGCGCGATCATCATGGAGGCCTTCCCCAACCTGGTGGCTGCGGGCATCTTCGACGTGGGCACGATCGAGACCAGCCCGACGCGACTGTATTTCGAAGCGCACGCGGCTGAAACCGGCTACAGCGCAACCGCGACCGCAGAAGTTGTAACGATGGGCGCGGAAGAGACCTGGTACGACTTGACTTATGGGCGCGTTACTCCCGGAACCGTGACAGTCACCAGCAACCCGGCAGGCACGACCTACACCGAGAACACTGATTATGTGATCGACTACGCGGCAGGCCGCATCAAGGGGCTTACAGCAGGCGCGATCGACGCGAACGACGTGCTGGTGACATACACCTATACCGCTATCCGCCAGGGCGAAATGGCCCCGATCGAACGGGCGAAAGTATCCCTGAGCTACATCACCGTGACGGCAGCCGCTGACCGATTGGCTGACCAGATCAGCCGCGAGGCAGTGGTCTTCAGCCGCTCACAGCTTGGCTATGACGCGGTTTCGCGCACAATGGCAAGCCTGATCCGCCAGACGCAGCGCAAGATCGACCAGGGCCTGTTGTACATGGCGCTGGCAGCGGTCAAGAGTGTGGCCAGCAACAGCGGCGGCACCTGGACGACCGGCAACGATGAAGAAGATTACGACGACTTTGTGCGCCTGCTCGGAGAAACCAAGGTGATCGTGGCCAACCGCTTCTATACCCCGACCTACATCCTGATGAGCGTGACCAATGCGGAAGACCTGAGCAACTGGAAAGGTTTCAAGCGCGACGGTTTCCCGAATGCGATCTTGAACGCGGCTGGCTTTGCTGGCGGCGTGAAAGGCTTGCCGATCTTCGCCAGCACCGAGTTCCCCGACACCACCGTGGTGGTGGGCAACCGCGAGCTGGTGATGTATCGCGTGTTCCAGCCGATGATCGTGCGTGGGCCGTACCCCACATACGACGTGAGCGGCAGCACATCCAAGCTGGTGGCAGCCGATCAATATTACACCGAAGAATTCAACGTGACCGAAAGCCCCGTGGAAGAGAAGGGCGCTTACCTGACGATTACTGCTGGATCGTAACCCTAGCCCCCCTTAGTCCCCCCATTTATCCTTCGGAATAAATGGGGGGAGATAGGTTGAATTTATGGGAATTACTTTAGCGACATTGGTGAGCAGGTTGCAGGCGGATGTGCCTGCGGTGGATAGCGTTCCTTCGAGCGACCAGTACACGCGGGCGATCAAGGACGCCGTAGCGGACTTTTCGCGCCGCTGCGGGACCGAGAAGATCGACTCGCTCAGCATCGTTTCGGGGACAGCAGCCTATACGCTGCCGGATGATTTCCTGAAGATGATCATGCTGGAGAGCTTTGCCACGGCAGACGGGGTGCTGATCACCGGCGAAGGCATCATCCCGTTGAGCACAACTTGGGAGGAGCGGCACTACATCCGCGGGCTGACGATCACGTTCAATCCGACGCCCAGCTACACGATGACGCGCGAATACCGCTACAAGGCGGCCTGGGCGCTGAACGACGATGGCGACGAGTACGAGGATATGGGGGAGGAGGAAGCAGGCATTATTTTGTTACGGGCGGCGACGGCCTGCCTGACGAAGCAATCGAACGTGATGGCGCCGGAAGCCTTCAGCTACCAACAGGGCGATGTGAGCGTCAATACCGGCACACAGACGCTGGCCGTGCGGGCGCAGTTGGACTCGGTGGAAAAATCGTATCTCGAAGCCTGTGAGAAGTACAACGGGCAGTATGGGGTTCTTGTATGACTATAGCAGCCTTGATGACGAAAGTCCGCAACCTGCGCGCTGAGAGCATCACGCTGCGCAGGGGCAGCGGGACGGTAACAGCCCAGACGATGCGGGTGGAGCGTACAAGCCGCGGGCGCATTTTCGACGTGGACCGCACTTCGGAGCGGCGCGCGGATGTGGTCATCAACGCGGCCATCGGCGCGGACATCGCCGTGGGCGACCGCTTCACGAGCGGCGGAATCTTATACGAGGTGACGTTCATTCGACCGAACAAGTCGGTGGCGACGTTTGCGGAAGCGATAGCGATCGAATAAAAAAAGGAGATTATGATGACAACCCTATATAAAAAGACATATTTTCGAACCAGCCCTTCGGAAACCGCTGCCGAGGCAGTTGGGTTTATTCCCTATGAAAGCCAGGAAGATGGATCTTACGCCCAGAGAGGTGTGGATTCTGGTCCTGCGCAAGCTGTGACTCGCACGTTCACGCAGAATGACGACATCAGCACGGCGAGAGACATATCTGCTGCGCCTGCAAGTGGCCAGAAGATCGTTGCCCTGGACGTGTATGTGAGCGTGGACACGGCGGGCTATGTGACCATCCAGATGGAAACCAGCGGCAATGTGCTGGCGGGCGCGTATATGGCTGCGAACAGCACCATCGCCTTCACGCTGCGCGGGTTACTGAAGGGCGACGCGGCAAACAAGAAGCTACAGGTGAAAAGCTCGGTGGCTTCCAAGGGCGCCGTCACGGCTGTGTATTTCTCAGAGGCATGATGTCGTATCCCGTTGCAGCGTGTAGGGGCAGCAAGATCATGGGGGGGGTAAGTGATGCCGTTGCTCCAACTTTAGCAATTACGTTAAGTTCATACGCTATAAAAGCTGGAGAAACTTCTCTGATAACTTTTACGTTTTCAGAAGAAGTATTGAATTTCACTGTGGCTGATGTGACTGCCCCCAACGGAACTTTGTCTGGTTTAACTGTTACCGGAGTTCCAGAAGTCTATACTGCTTTATTTACCCCTAATGTAGATACAGAAGATCCAACAAATGTTATCACTGTTGGAACGGACTGGACTGACTTAGTTGGCAATCCACCAGCTAGTTCTGCGACTTCGAGCAACTATACGGTAGATACAAAAATCCCAACTGTTACGCTTGTGGAAGTTCAAACAGGCCTGACCATAGATGTCACCTTTTCTGAAGCGATGGGGGACGGCGTTACTACTGCGCTGAATTATGCAGTAAGCGGGACTGGAAAGGGAACGCTTGCGACTAATCCTACATCGGTTGCGTCGGTATCTGGAAACAAATTCCGTTGTACCTGGACAACTGGTGAGATGTTCAATGGCGGAAATATCACGATTACGGTGACAGGCGCAAAGGATTTAGCCGGGAACGAGATCAATTCCAACGGGACCGACACGGGCGGCGCAGTAGGAACAGTCCCAACATTTGTCATTACTTGTGTTCAAACATCCCCGACCGCCACGACTCCGCTGAATTTCATTGCTACAGCCAGCGAAGAAGTGACGGGCTTTGCATCCGGCGACATAACAGTTGGTGGCGTAGGTGGCGCGGTTGCTAACTTCGCAACGGCTGACAATATTGTCTTTACGTTTGACTCTACTCCGTCTGGTACTGGTGCGGTTACGGTGGATATCGGGGCCGGGGTTTGCACAGATTTGGCAGGCAACCCGAATACAGCGGCGAGTCAGTTGAGTATTACGTATGTTTCAACCGTAAACCCATACACTAACAACGTTGTGTGGAGTAGAGATATTCCTACTGGTATTTCTGAATCTAAATGGGAAGAGCCTGGAACAAATGTTGCTGCTTATGATGCGGTAGGGCTTGACGGAGAAGCCAATCATGCTTCAACTTTGACAGATAACAATGTTGGCGCCTTTGAAGGAGTGATTAAGACAATAATCGGGCCAGCGGATTCTAACCCTGTTTTGTGGCGTGTTTTCGTGAAGAAAGATTCGGATGTTTCCAGGTTCCCCGAATTTCTATTGCAGCTCACCGGTGGAACACCTTATAACCAAACCCCTAACTTAAACACACAAACTGGCGCTATTGTGAACAGGAGCGCGGGGGCAGGAACGTATTCAGCTGAAGTTAATAGCTATGGAGATTGGTGGGAGTGCATCTTTTCGTTTTTGAATGATGGAAATAACACCACTTCAAAGCTGACAATATACCCAGCTAGAGGAACTGTAATTGGTGTCGCTGCCACCGCAGCGGTAGGCTCGATAATTATTGGAAATGTCGAAGAATACAAAAATCTTACCCCGGCCGCCTTACGTGGGCTTGACCCAAAATACACACCTTGATTGGATGAACCAGATGGGAATGAAAAAGAGTTACCTGTTTATTGCAATCGGTTTTTTCGCTCTTGCATTTGCACTCATTGGTGTGATGGCAATGGACTATGAGCCAGAAATAGAACAACTGCCATTTGCCTACGTGGAGATTGCAAAGCCTCCACAAATAACTATGCAGGATAACAAAATTATTATACAGCCAGAAATACTCAACCCTGAACCGATGCCGGAGTTTGAACTGCCAGATGGAGTTGTACTTGGCGGTGAGTGGCTGTGGGATGAAGAGTATCAAGAGTATTGGTACTTTCACGGCGATGATTTTAGTCGCAATTGCCAAGACTGTCACCCTGAAAGTATGGGCGAGGAGTTTTGGGGATGCTCTGATTGGAATGACCTATAGGAATATTGAATGAGTTTTCGATGGATCAGACTGCCGTCAGAGTTGGCGAAGGGCGTCGATGAGTATGGTAAACGGGCTTATGTCGCCATCCATGCGGCGGCGGCTTACTGGGGGGAAGATACACAAAATAAGGCCAGGAAGAGAGCTTCCTGGAAAGATAGAACAGGCAATGCCAGAAGCGGCATATTTTATGCGGTAGAAGGCTTCGGACTAGGCACGGTAACAGGAGAGATGGATGCAACTGCTGAAGAATATATGCAAGAGTTTGAATTCATAAAGGCCGAAGGAGATACATTGATCATAGCAGTATCGCACACGGTCTTTTATGGCAAGTATCTGGAAACTTATCATGGCGAAAGGTTTGCAATTATTTTGAGCACCATTCAAGGAAATATACCAAAGTTAGAACGTATGTTGCGAGACATATTCAGGTAGGAGAGCCTAATGGCTTCTTTACGAGATCGGATCAGTCAACTATTTGGAAGAGCCAAGCCGCAGCAAGCGGAAGGCGCTGCGACTACGCTGCCTGTCGCTCGCTCCGCTCAGGAGCCGATGGAGTTGGCGAACAAGTTCAAGGCCGAGACAGAACGCAAAGCGGTCATCGAGCAGTGCCGCCTGATGTACAAGACCGATCTGCGCATCAAGAAAACTTTCCGCATGCTGGCCCAGGATACGCTCAAGGGCGGGTTCTCGGTCAAAACTGCCAACACGCAGGCCCAGGCGCAGGCAGATGCGCTCTTCAAACGGCTGGGGCTGAACCAGAAGCTGGAACGCTACGTGCGACTGAGTCCGCG
>DATKWR010000304.1:0-2694 GCA_035529475.1 Sedimentisphaerales bacterium
TGGAGCCCTTGTCGGATAAGTTGCAGGAGTATAAGGATCTCATCGATGCGACGCAGAAGGCGTTTCGCTCTCGTACGCGGGCAAGCCTTTTTGGGATGGAGCTTTAATCATGCTAACAGGTGACCGAGAACGAGCGCTACAGCAGTCTATCTCGAAGCATGGCGGCAACGGTAAGGTTCCGAAGTTGGATGCTCTCAGGCATTGCGTCGGCTGCAAGGTGTTGCTGTCTGGTCACAATCCGGTTTTCGAGTTTGTCACGCACGTTCGGGTAATCACCCCGGCTGTCGTGATTGGATCCAAGCCGAAGATGCACGTTGGTCAGCCTGTTATCGGACAGTTCTGTCAATCGTGTGGTCAGAAGTTGATGCCGTACGTTCCAGACGGTCTGCGTCAGATGTACGACTTTATCCTCGCTAACGTCCAAACTGCTGAGGCCGCCAAGGAGGCTGAGGATGCGGTTGGCGAGCTTGACGACGACGCTGAAGCTCCAGGTGGTGGGTTGATACTGCCATAGGAGGCTTAGGGCTGATGGGCTATTCTGTTTCATACAAGGACGTCCCGAAGGATACCGTAGAAAACATGCGGTTCAGGATGTTCGTGTGGAAATGGGCTGCCGAGTCGAAGGAGCACCGCAACTGGCTCATGGAGCTGTGTCGGCGTGACATCCTGTTCTGGGTCAACACGTTCGCCTGGACACACGATCCCAGAGGGTCCGGTCCGTCAGAGCTTCCGTTCAACACCTGGGGCTTTCAGGATAAGGCGATTCTTGACGTCCAGGCGGCAATCGAGAACGAACGCGACCTTGCGATCCCCAAGTCCCGTGAACAGGGCGCCACGTGGATCGTGTTGGTGACATTCGATCATGCGTTCCTGTTCGAGTCGCACAAGGCGTTCATGGTGGCGTCAAGGAACATGGACCTGGTTGACAAGACGAGTGATCCCGACTGCCTGTTCGCCAAGCTGGACTTTGTGCATCACCGTCTGCCCTCGTGGATGGCGTCCTTGAAGACGAATCTGGTGAGGACCGGATCCAACCTCTACAACTCACGTACCGGGTCTGTCATCACCGGTGCGTCCAAGACGACTGATATCGGACGTGGCGGTCGACGGACGGCTATCTTGCTTGACGAGTTTGCGGCGTTCAGGGCGAAAGAGTCGTTTGCGGTTCTTTCCGCCACGTTCTCGACTGCCAGGTGCCGGATAATGAACTCGACACCCAAGGGGGTAGGCAATGCGTTTGACGATCAGGTCAACGGTGCCAAGGGCTGCCAGGTTCTTCGACTTCACTGGAGTGCCCACCCGTTCCAGAAGAGGGGCATGTACCGTAGCGACGAGAGCCAGCAGCTCGAACTGGTCGACAAGGAATTTTGGGCTACCGCGACTGTGCGATGGCTAAGACGACATTGCGATCGAGTTGCCTTTGGTCTTGGTTCGTCCGTTCCTGACGATGCGTTGGCCCGCGACTACTATCCTTTCCGACTGGATGGCAAGCTGCGGAGCCCCTACCGAGACAATGAGGGGTACCGATTAGGCACAGAGTCTCTGATCGCCCAAGAGTTAGAAATAGACTTCCTGGCCTCTGGTACCCCTTTCTTTGACGGCGAGACCGTCCAGGGCTGGATCAAGACGATGGCCATGGCACCGACCATGGTTGGCGAGATTCGGCTTGATGAAAAGAACGAGCCGATAGTCGAGGGCTTCGACCCTCTTCCAAACGGTCGATTCAAGCTCTGGAACCATACCAGTAGTCCGCCGAAGGACGAACAGTTCGTGATCGGCTGCGACGTCTCTGCCGGCACCGGCTCGTCCAATAGCTGCATGTCAGTCACGAACGTGACGACCGGCGAGAAGGTGGCGTCATTCGCGGACCCAAACGTTAACATCACGAGGTTTGCCGATTATGTGTCGGCGATGGGACACAGGTATAACGATGCCCTGCTCATCTGGGAAGCACAAGGTCCCGGAGTCATCTTCGGCCATCGTCTGAAAGAGCTGTGTTATCCGCGCTTCTACTACCATATGAGGAAAGAAGACAACAAGCGGTCGAAGGCGCCGGGCTGGTACTCGACGGGTGACGGTAAACAGGAGTTGTTGCACCGGTACCGGCAGATGTTGACTGACAAGACGTTGATCAACCGTGACGCCACGGCACTGACCGAGTGTACGGAATATCGCTGGGATGCAGGAAAAATCGTGCATCAGAGCGACATTGTTGGTATAGACCCTTCTGACGCGAAGACGCAGCACGGCGATATGGTTATCGCTGATGCGCTCTGTGCATTGGGGATTAAGTTCCTCGAACGCGAGGTTAAGGCTACGGCCCCGGATCCTCCGCCTGGTTCCTTCGGGCATCGCCAACGTCAACGGCATGCCACTCAGAAGCGGGAATCACGTGGCAGATGGCAGAGCATGAGGTTGAGGCACAAAAACGCCAGGTGGCAGCATGCCGCCTAAAGGAGATTGTGATGGAATTTCTGATTGCGATTTTGCTGATGTTGACCGGCGGCCAGATTACTTCTGCTGAGGTTGTGAGTCCGTTCGCCGTGTTCATGGCGACCATCGGCGGCGCGATTACGCAGTTGTTTGCCGGTCTGTCGGCGTTGACGGGGTAGGGTGATGAACCGACGTGAAGCAATCGTAGGTGCTGCGTGCGTCCTGCTCTTGAAGCCATTTACGGCAGTAGCCGGGTGGTTC
>DATKWR010000305.1:0-3133 GCA_035529475.1 Sedimentisphaerales bacterium
CCGCAAAACGCAGCCCGCCACGAACGCTACATCAAAGCTCTACGATCCGTAGGTGTCGAAACGATCCGCGGCCGATTTATGAAAAAGCACATCAAGTGCCACTTGTGCGGCCGGCCTTTTCTGACTCACGAAGAGAAGCAAAGCGACGTGAACATAGCTCTGAGGATGCTCGCGGATGCTATGGAGGACATGTACGACAAAGCCCTAATCATTTCCGCAGACAGCGATTTGCTCCCGGTCATAAAAAGCATTCAGCAGCATGCGCCGGAGAAAGAGATCGGCGTAATGTTCCCGATAGGATATACCAGTTTCGAGTTGCGCCAGAACGCCGGGTTCCGCCGCAAGATGTCGGAGAAACTGCTTCGTGACTGTCAATTCCCCGATGAGGTGGAACTGGGCAGTACGGTCATCACGAGGCCCGAATCTTGGCGATAGCTCCAAACTACGGGTTCTCGATCAACTCTAAACGCCCTTGCCCCGTTGCTGGCTTCACCGCTCCGCTTGGCGAAAATCCCCTGACCCGGGCCCGCAATGCTATGCGAAGATATTGAGTGCCAGCGTCCTCCACAGACGCTTCCTTGTGAGTGCCGGTGAGTTTCAGGCTTCGATGAGAGAATCCGGCCCATGAGGATTCGATCTGAGGGCCGATCTCAGCCAAGCCTGGCTGTGAGGCCCCCGCTATCTGGAAGATTTCGCTTCGATGGCCGATAAGATATAATATCCGCCTGGGGACGGCTTGCGCCGTCTGTTGAGAAGTTCGGGAGCATCCGATGAAGGAAACTCAGTCCGCGATTTGCAGCCAAGTTTCGGTGGTGATCTACAGCAAGCCCCGCTGTCCGCGCTGCGGCGAGAAGGCCCCGGTCTATAACAGTTCGGCGCGGCCGATCCGATATCATAAATGCCGGCATTGCGGATTCACTTTTAAGAGCATCGAAGCCTAAGCCGGGCTTGCAGCTTCACGATCGATTCCGGCTCCGCGGCCCGTCGTTTGATGGCAATCTCGCTGAGCTTCACGTGCTCGGTTTTGATCTCTCGGAGTTTTTCAAATAGAGCCTCGGCTTGCCCAAAGAGACTTCGGGCCCGCTCGTATTCGGCCGCGGCCTTGTCGAGAGCGCTCTCCGTTCGCGTCTTAAGCTTTCGGTACGTCAGCAGTTTCTCTCTCGCCTCGGCGGTCTGGGTTTCGACCGCTTCGTAAAGGCTGTCGATCTCTGCCCGCAAGCCCTCGAGCGATTCCGTGTGGCGATGGATCTGCAAGGACAGGTTTTCCATGACCCGTGATTCTACCGTCAACCTGGCGGCCGGTCAAGGGGGCGGCCCGGCCGGGAGGATGGCTGGGCCACAAGGAAGCAGCCATCCAGCCTCTACGGGCCGCTCGTTTCGACAAGTTCTTTGATCTGCGTTTTTACGTCCGCCGGCAAATCCGGCCAGGCTCGAATCACCGCTGCCAAAGCCGGATAATCTCTCGCCATCGATACGTCAGTCTATACGTCAGTTTGTTCTGTTTCTACCTCTGCAATGAGTCTGCGTTGCGCCCGTAATGAGTCTGTAACCGTTATTTGACGTAAAAAACGCCTATAATTGCTTGAAGGGTAAGCACTTATAACCAGAGCGCCTGCTTTGGGAGCAGGAGGCCGCTGGTTCGAATCCAGTCACCCCGATTTGTTGGCTTCATCGTAAGCACGTGTGGGAGGGGATTTTATAGAAGGCAGGGGATCGTGGCTGTCTTCTTCGGTTTGTGTTCTCTCGTTATTTCTTTGCTCCAGTGTCCAACTAACAGCCAAGTGGCTGGCCATATCATGTTCAGTCCAGCGGTCATCGAATGCGAAGAGCGAAGAATCGTCACTGTGCTTGATATATGCTGGGGAAACTGTCTCGACTGCTGTGGTGAGTGGCGGTCGCGTTTCTATCAGTTGGGTCCTGATTTGGGGCTTGGGAGGCGATGAGTTTATGTTTTGGATTGGAATCATTATTACTCCGGCGGTATAGTCATGCCTGTTTGTCGGTGGAAAGCCAAAGCGTTGACAGACCAGATACACTGGGAATACGACATGACGAAATATCTCAAGATAGTAGCCAAGTTTTTCGAAAGCCAGTCATCCATCTTTGTCATTGTTTTGACATGCATTCTTCTGACCCCTAACGCCCTCGCCCGAGCGAACTGGCCCGGTTTCCGCGGCCCCACTGGCCTGGGCTACACGACGGAGGAGAATCTACCAATCGTCTGGGGCGGCCCTGCAAACGAAAACGTGCTGTGGATTTCGCCGCTTCCCGGCCAGGGGCACGCCAGTCCCATCGTCTGGGATCACGCGGTCATCGTTTGTACAATCAACTGGCCGGCTGATGTTGAAGACCGCAGAAAGGTCATACCGGAGCATCATGTGACCTGCTATCGCACGTCCGATGGAGGATTGCTCTGGGATACGCTCGTACCGCCCGGACCCTGGTTGCGGACAGATTTTCGCAGTGGGCCGGGCGGAGGCTACGCCGCTGCTACGCCTGTCACCGATGGCAAGCTCATTTACTGTGCGTTCGCCTCGTCGGTTTTAGCCGCGATAGACTTCCAGGGTAATATCGCGTGGCGAAAGGAAATCGTTCCCTACTCCTTCGACGTTACTCTTGGCAGCAGCCCGGCCCTTTATGGCGACACCATCATCCTCTTTTGCGCGATGGCAAAGAAAGAAGACTCGCGAGTGGTCGCCTTCGACAAGACTAATGGTAGCCTGAAGTGGGAAAGAAGATTCCCGCAAATGGAATTCGGGCACAGCACGCCCCTGATTATTCAAGTCACCAATAAACCGCAGATGCTCCTTGTGGCCTCGGGCATGAAGGAGGCGGGCGATGCCCTGCAAAGCCTTGACCCGGCCAGTGGGAAACTGCTGTGGTGGTGCCGGGGCGAAGGTGACGCATCATCACCGGCCTTTGGGCAGGGCCTGGTGTACTTCGACGATGGCCGGGGCGGCATCGGCGTAGCGGTGGACCCCACTGGTTCTGGCGACGTCTCCGGCACACACATTCGCTGGACCGCCACGCAAAGAGGCGAAGCACTGAGCTCACCCGTCGTCGTCGGGCAATACCTGTATCGCCTGCGAACTCCCGGCTTCCTCCAGTGTTGGGAAATGGCCACAGGCAAAGA
>DATKWR010000306.1:0-2640 GCA_035529475.1 Sedimentisphaerales bacterium
AACTCAATAGCAACTCTCATTAATGACTTACACGGGCAATGTGCTGATCTTCAGTTCCGGCTCTGACTGCCTGACTCGAAGGCTTAGATATTTGTTTACCGGCAAAAAGCACGAAGAAATTTACGAACCTCAGGTATAATAGCAATTGTGATTAAAATCTGCGCCTTTGTCATCTCGACCGGAGGGCTGCAGAGCAGCCTGAAGTGGAGAGATCTGGATGCGAACGAAAAGCAAGTTTAGTCAGAATCCAGATTTCTCGACTCCGCTTCGCTTCGCTCGAAATGACACGAACAAGCGCATTGATTATGCACAATTGGTATAATAAGGTACTCAAACTGACTGAGCCATAATGTCATCCCTGCGAAAGCAAGGATCCATGAACGTAGCAGTAGAGTGGATTCCCGCTTCCGCGAGTATGACAAATTGTGATATATTATTGTTACGAAAAGGAGTAGAGCAGTGGCTGGCAAAATAGATCGACGAGGATTTCTCGGACTGGTAGGTATAGGAATTGCAGGTGGAGCCTGGCCCGGAAGCGTTCGAGTCGATGGCGCTTCGGCGGCACGAAAAATCGGTGGCGTTGAGCTGCCGGAGGATTGGCTGGAGCCGTCCCCGGAATTTTCCCTGGCGCCGTTCTGGTTCTGGAACGATGCGCTTAGCGAGAAGGAGATAGCGCGCCAGTTGGATGATTTCAAGGCGCATGGGGTGTACGGATTCGTGATACATCCACGTGCCGGGCTGCCGTGCGATATCGGCTGGTTGAGCGAACCGATGATTGAGTTCATGGGATTCGCTATTGAGCAGGCGGCCAAACGCGACATGTGGGTTGTGCTGTACGATGAGGGCATGTACCCGAGCGGCTCTTCGAGCGGCCAGGTTGTGGCTGAAAACGCCGCGTTTCGAACGCGGGGGCTGTTCCAGATTGATTTAGATACGGTAGAGCCCGGGGCCAGCCAATACGGCATTAAAATCGGCCGGGACGGCGAACCGGTGCTGGGCAAGAATCAGAACCTGATTGCGATAGTCGGGCGTAAAAAAGACGGGCATCGAATTGCAGTCGTTGACAGGGCCATCCGTGAAGGATACTCGGTCATTCGCGGCCTGCATTTTGTCGAGGATGACCCGCCGCGACGAGATAACCACAAAGAGGTGCCGGAGAATACCCCGCCGGGTGGGGACATACTGAATCCCGATGCCGTGGCGTGTTTTATCCGGCTCGTGTACCAGCGGTATTACGATGAGTTTAAAGAGCATTTCGGAAAAACAGTGAAAGCGATTTTCACCGATGAGCCATCGTTTCTGGCCAAGCGAGGCGAGCGAGGAGCGGTGCCGGGAACGACGGGCATAATCGAACATGTCAACTCCCACCTCGGCTACGATTTTCGCCCCTATCTGCCGGCGCTGTGGTACAGTGACGAACCGGACGCCGAACGTTATAAAAGAGACTACCAGCGGGCGCTGCAGCACAGGCTGGAGGAAACGTTCTATAGGCCGATTTCGAAGTGGTGCCGGGAGCATGGCGTCGCCCTTACGGGACATCCGGCCGCTCCGGACGACATCGGGCAGCTCAGGCATTTCCAGATACCGGGACAGGATATAGTCTGGCGATATATCGAGCCGGGCAAACCGAACGCCCTCGAGGGGGCACAGTCCACTCAGGTCAAGTGTGCTTCTTCGGCGATGATTCACCTGGGCCGGCGGCGAAATTCGAACGAATATTGCGGAGCGTATGGGCACAACTTCGCTTTCGAGGAGATGAAGTGGCTAACGAACTGGCTTATCGTTCGGGGATGCAACCTGCTGTATCCGCACGCATTTTATTATTCGGTGCGAGGCCCCCGCATCGACGAGCGTCCGCCGGACGTGGGGCCAAACAGCGCCTGGTGGGACGAGTACCGGCCTTTTGCAGATTCGGTTCGACGGCTCTGCTGGCTCAATACGGACTCGAAACACATCTGCGAGCTGGCAATCCTGGGACTAAACGATCATCTGCCCTGGCGGGCGGCTAAGATATGCTTCCAAAGCCAGCGGGATTTCAATTACCTGGAAGCACGGCATCTTTGGGAGGACGCCGACGTGAACGAAAACGGTATCCGGATTGCGTCAATGCACTACCGGGCGCTGATTATCGAGGCCGAACCGCCTGAGAAAGCAAAGCCGGCTCTGGACGTGCTGGATAAGGCCGGCAGAGTGATACAATGGAACGACCAGATGGAGAATTCGGAGCTGCTGCGACGAATTGACCGGTTGGTGTCTGTGGATGTACGAGTCCGGCCGGCAAAGCACGATTTGCGGGTGCGGCACGTTTTTAAAAATGGGGCGGACTATTACATCGTCTTCAACGAGGGCCAGGATAATCTTGAGGTGGAGTTGGAGACATCCGTCAAGGGCAGACGTTCCCTGCTCGATCCGCAGACTTCCCGGCAGCAAATTCTCGCGCCCGCAGCACCCCTGCTTCTCAAGCCGCATGAGCTGCGAGTCCTTATGGTCACGATAAAATAGATATGCTGTTTCGAGGAGCAAATGAATGACGCCGAAAGAGCGAAATAAGACAAAGTCCGCACGACTACGTTACCTTGCAGTATTGTCGGCCATTCTTGTTGTCCTAGCGGGCGTTCTCGTGGGTAAGTACGGGCTCCC
>DATKWR010000307.1:0-4109 GCA_035529475.1 Sedimentisphaerales bacterium
CGCCCCGCAGCCGGGACATTTCGAGTCTCGTATGTCGTTCACGCCTATTCTGTAGCCGCTGCGCTCGATCAGCATTCGTCCGCACTGATAACAAAAAGTACTTTCGGATTTCGTCCCCGGCACGTTGCCGAGATAGATGTAGTGCAGTCCCGCGGATTTGCCTATCACAAAAGCCCGCTCCAGACTGCTCAAGGGCGTCGGCTGCGAATCCAGATACTTGTACTGCGGGTGGAATCGGCTGATGTGCCAGGGGACGTCGGCCCCGGCGTTGTTGACAATGAATCCGGCGAGTTGCTTCAGCTCCTCCGCCGAATCGTTCTGCCCGGGCACCAGCAGCGTCGTGATCTCAAGCCAGATGTTTGTCTGGCGGGCGATGTAGCGGATCGTATCCAGCACCGGCGCCAGTCGCGCTTTGCAAAACCACCTGTAAAAATCCTCGCTGAAAGCCTTCAAGTCCACGTTGATGGCGTCGAGCCAGTCGCTGGCGAAGTCTATCGCCTCTACCGTCATGAAGCCGTTACTGACAAAAACGTTCGCCAGGCCGCGTTTTTTTGCCGCTGGCCCGCAAGCATTGCACAACTCCATGAAAACGGTCGGCTCGGTGTAGGTATAAGCGATGCTCCTGCAACTGCTGCGAACAGCCGCCTCGACAATATGCGCCGGGTCAGCCGGCTCACCGTCAATCCGCCCGCCTTCGATCGCCGCCTGGCTGATCTGCCAATTCTGGCAGAATTCACAGCGGAAATTGCAGCCCGGCGCCGCAATCGAGAAACTGCGGGATCCGGGCTGAAAGTGGAACAAGGGCTTCTTCTCGATCGGGTCCGGATTGGCGGAGCAGACCTTGTCGTAGTTGAGCGAGTAAAGCACGCCGTCCACGTTCCTGCGGACGCAGCACCGGCCAAGCTTGCCCTCTTCGATAGCGCACCGCCAGTTGCACAGCTTGCACCGCACCATCTTGTCCTGCGCCGACGGCTCCCACAGGACGGCCCTCTTGAGATTCTCTTTTTCCGATGCCATACACAGTTTTTCCGGAAATCAGGTTCACTTTCGCCCTGCTAATATATAGAATATTAAGGCCAAAATCAATTTTTAGAAAAAAGTCAAGAACAGCTCGGTGCTATTGGGCCAGTGCAGCATAGCCCCTGGAGGCAAGCCGGTATGAGCATATTGTCAGCCATCGGAAATACACCCCTTGTGGAATTAACGGGTCTGAACCGCAAAAGGCCCGGACTGAGAATCTTCGGCAAGCTCGAAGGCGTCAATCCCGGCGGCTCGGTCAAAGACCGCCCGGCCTACTTTATGATAAAAAAGGCGGAGGAGTCCGGCGAACTGACCCGGGGCAAGATTATACTCGAACCGACCTCGGGCAACACGGGAATCGCCCTGGCCATGATCGGAGCCGCAAAGGGATATCCCGTCAAGCTTTGCATGCCGGAATGCGTCAGTACCGAGCGGCAGCATATCCTCCAGGCCTTGGGAGCTGATGTCGTGCTCACCCCGGCCAAAGAGGGAACCGACGGCGCCATTCGAGAAGCCCATAAGCTTCTCGACGCCGAACCCGAGAAGTACTACATGCCCAACCAATTCGAGAATGAAAGCAACGTCCAGGCCCACTACGAGACGACCGGCCCCGAGATCTTTCAACAAACGAACGGTGAGATTGATGTGTTTGTCGCCGGCATGGGGACGACGGGAACATTGATGGGCGTCTATAAGTACCTCAAAGAAAAGAAGCCCCAGGCCCGGGTGGTGGGAGTCGAGCCGCCCCAGGGGCACACCATACAGGGGCTCAAGAACATGACCGAATCCATTGTGCCCCGCATCTATGACCGGCAGATGCTGGATGAGAAGATCACCGTCGAGGATGGCGAAGCCTTCGAGACGACCAGGCTCTTGGCCGCTCGAGAAGGGATTTTTGTCGGAATGTCCAGCGGGGCGGCGGTCGCCGGGGCATTGCGCGTCGCCGAGACGATGACCTCCGGCACGATTGTCGCCCTTCTTCCTGACCGCGGCGACCGGTATCTAAGTACGACCCTGTTCAGGTCAATCTGTGCAAAGTGCCCGCCGTAATTCGCAGCAAGCAAGAGGAGACCGAAGCCCATGTCAATTCGCGTCAAGCTAACCGATATCATCGATGGGATAGAATCGCAGTCTGACGAATTCAGCGCGTACCTGAACAAGAAGACCGGCGAAGTGGTTCTCGTCAGCGACCATGAGATGCGAGCCGCCGGCCAGGATGACCCTATCGACGATTTTCCAGAGTGGGAGCAGGATCAGGTTAGGGTTGCCAGAGACATCATCTCTGAAACCGGCGACTACATCCTTTTGCCTACCAGGTTCGATGTCGATGAATACCACATGATGGAGAGCTTCTGCCTGTCTCTGGCGGACCCTAAAGTGCGCGACGCTCTCTGCGACCTCATCCGGGGTGCCGGTGCCTCTCGGCGATTCAAGGACGCGGTATTTCACTACGGCGTCGAAAAACAATGGCACGCCTATCGCGACAACGCTCTGAAGAATATCGCCGTCGATTGGTGCCGCCAAAACAATATCGAGTTCGATGAGTAACCAACGCCCCACGGGTGCAAAACGTGGCATTGCCACCTCCAAAGCAAGTGTTGCACATTCTATGGGCTGACCAGTCAGAGGAGAGGCTGTCCGGTACGGCGGATGGGTGCGCTCTAAGAAGAAAGCGGATGTTCGGGACGGCCGCACGCAGCCAGAATCCTGATCGGATGGCTCACGGTGCGCCCGCTTAAATGCTCGATCTGCATTTTGCAGGCGGCGCATTCGGTCAGGACCGTCCCGGCGGGTGATGTGTCGAGGGCTTCCTTGAGCCTCGCAGCTATTTGGGAGGAAAGCTCGTAGTTCTTCTTCTGCATACCGAACGTGCCTGCCAAGCCGCAGCAGCCGGCCTTGATGTCGGTGACTTTGGCGCCGCAGAGTTCCTGCAGGAGCCTTATGCTTGCCGTTTCATTGCCGATCGCGCAGAGGTGGCACGGCAGATGATAGATGAATTCCTGCGGCATCGATTTTGCCGGCGCTTTCAGCTTGCCTTGCTTATGCAAGTCGAGCAGATAGTTCATCAATTCGTACGTGTTTTCCGAGACGAGCTTTGCGTCCTCACCAGCCACGAAGTGCCGCAGCTCCTGGCTCAGACAGAGTGCTGCGCTCGGCTCGGAACAAACGATCTTGGCGCCCTCTCGGACCGCCTTTGCCAGGTGCCTGACGGTATAGGTCAAATCCTTCCGGGCTCGGCCCACGTCGCCATAGACAATGGCCGGCAGCGGCGCAGGCAACTGATTCGGCAGAATCACGTCAACGTTATTGTGCCGCAGAACCTCCAGCACGGCAAAGCCCAGCTCACGGTCGTTGTAGTTTGCGTATGTATCGACAAAGTAAGCCACCTTGTCGGTCGGCCTTTCTATCGGGCCTTGCGAGGCCAGGTATTTCCGCCCGGCTTTGAGGAACGACCTGTGCCTGAACCCTGGCATAGCTCGTCGCTTGTCGATGCCGGCCGACTTCTCCAGAAACAGCTTGAACACGGGCGCTCGCATTACAAGATTCGATATGGGCGAGAAAATGCCGCCCAGCATACTCATGTAGCGATTGTGACTGAGTATCCGTTCGGGCCGCCGGAGCCCCTTTGCCGTGGCGTACTGAGCCCTGGCCGCCATCATCAGCATGCTGATATCCACTCCGGACGGGCATTGCCTCAGGCAGGCCTTACAGTTCACGCACAAATCGAGAAATTTCCTGAACTGGGGCGACTCGAAATCCTTCCGGTCCAACTGCCCCGTGGCCCAGAAATGCAGCATGTTGGCCTTCGCTCTCGAGCTGGCCAATTCCTCACCCAGCGCCCGAAACACCGGGCACATCCGCAAATCGCTGTCTCTGCTGAGGCAAAGCCCGCACCCATAGCATTGCTCGATTTCCAGGGCAAGCTCGTCTTTCTCAAAGAGCAGATTCGACCGGACTCGTTCGGGCAGGAGCTTATGGCCCCTTCTGAGATTCTTGACCATAACGTCGGGATCCGAGTTGATGATCTTGCCCGGATTCATCACGTTATGCGGGTCGAAGATGGTCTTTATTTTGCACAGCAGCTCGTA
>DATKWR010000308.1:0-3675 GCA_035529475.1 Sedimentisphaerales bacterium
AGCCGCCGCCTGACCCATACCGTCACCAAGATTCAGCTATAGCTCTGCTGATAGCCGCCAAGTGGCTTTAATTTGCCCTCAGACGCGCGCAGACTGGTCCGCTGGAAGCGTGATGGAAAAGACGGTGCCCGGAGAGTAGCACGGAGTGATTTGGCCCCAGCGGACTGCGTTAGGCGCGCTTAAGGCGGACCTCGTGGGCCGCCCAAATTACGTCCGCCGTTGACAGTTGGTCCAATGCCACCGGAGCAAGCTATTTCTTCTTAGCCGCGACAGCCTTCTTCGGCTTCCGTGCCGCCTTGTATATCTGGTTGTCAAGCTTTCCGTCCGCGACCATCCCACTCAGTTCCTTCAACTCGTTCGTCGGCGGCTTATTTTGTTTCATATCAACCACAATAGCTGATCTGACGTAGAGCCGACGATTGCCTATACGCGGCATCAAAACTTTTTCTACCCCGTATTCCGCTCCGTCCTGCATCCAGCTTCTGGCATAGCCCTTGCCCTTCTTCACCTTCTCACCGGAAGCCAAGCGCAATTGAACGTCAATGGCGTCGGTAAATTTGTCGATCTCACTCTTCTTGCGACCAGCGGTAGGCTTCGCCTTCTTCTTGCGAACATGTTTGAGTGCCATCTCGATCCCCCTTATCCGATGTTCCCCGGAAAGTATTGAGCATTGCCGCGATTGTATCCGAACATACCGGTTTATAAAACCGGGCCGGACGTTTTTGACGATGACATGCTCCCACGGGTTGGCCTACTTGCAACGTTAGTCCGAAGCTGGTCAGGGTTGGAATGGACACGCGATTTGAAGGATTTTGGCGCATCGAAGAGATGGAAGTGTGGGGTGACGACAGCCTGCACTTGCTCGGCCCCGCCAACATCACATTTGACGATGACGGGCTTGGAAGCTTTCAGTTTGTTGCGGTCGTAGGTTTCATTGACTGTCAGTTTTCAGAGCGAGATGGAAAACCGCTCGTCGAGTTTTCGTGGCAAGGACATGACGATAATGATGATGCCTGCGGCAGAGGCTGGGCCATGATAGAAAGTGACGGCAAACTGCGCGGGCGTATCTTCATACACTGCGCCGACAACAGCGCTTTCACTGCGAAACGAGACTGACAGAAATCGGGGTTTGACCGACCCCGATCTCCTCCAACCGACCACCGCGCCTCAAGCCGCAAACCGGGATGGTGTTGGATCGTCTGGACACCACATTCAGTCCGTGAGATAAGCCACCCAGCATCATGAGAGGGTGAAAACCCCGCCAACCGACCTTGACCGGGCACGGTGGTGCAACGATGCGGCCATAAAGGCAAACGACGGTCGTTCAGCAGGCCCTCCTGTGATGCGTCCGGGAGGGTCGTTACATTTAACGAACCTCCTAAACCCAACCGGCAACCCGGCACTTGTCGGGCTGTGAGGCATACGGAGGTTCAAATGAAAAAGCACGTGACGGATCAGTATCTCCACGGCACGGACGAGCTTATCGATGCGCTCAGAAAGCGCGAAACCGACCTGCGTGTCAGGTTCGGCAAGCTGGTCGGGAAAGTTTATGGTCGTGATGAGTTCCTTCCTTTAGAGCCTGATCCCAAGTGGTCGGATGAAGCCAAGGAAGTCCACCGTGAATACCAAAGAGTAGGTTCCGAAACATGGCGGCGGGGCTCGCGGCGGTGTGCGCTGCAGGTTTCGCGGATTATGCAGATACTCAACACCGAGGGATCAACGCCGGAAGTGGTGCGATGGTTTCGAGCCCGGTACTAGGCCCGGCAATCTGGGTATCCAACCTCTGGAGGCTACCGAGCGCCTTGGAGCGCTCGCGACCGTCATGCTTGGTTTCCTTTCTTGCGCCCGAAACAGAGTTTGATCGGCCCTCAGGCATATCCGCCGATTGCCATCTTGATCTACGCTTCCACGACATCAGTGAAGAGCGGTCGAACCGCGTCGCACCAACTCGCGAGCATATGCAGGCTTTCGTCGATTTTGTTCGCGCATGGGACAAATCCGGATCGATTTTGATCCATTGTGCCCACGGGCAAAGTCGTTCGACCGCCGCTGCTTTCATTGTTTTGGCGATGCTAAATCCGGGTCATGAACTAGAGGCGGCACTGATGCTCCGGGACAAGGCCAAGCATGCACGCCCTAATCCGCTCATGGTGCGTCTGGCCGACGAGGTACTTGGTGCCGGTGGACGGCTTACTTCTGGACTGGAGCAGATGGGTGAGCCAACGATGGCTGCGTTCATCCAACCGTTTGCTGTTCCAATGAGATTTTGACAGGCGGTGCGGCCATCGGTCGGTGTCGCTGTTAGGAAAAGGGGGTGCGCGAAACGCACCCCCTGAGCCTTTTGTTATTGGGTTCGCTCAAGGGCTTCTTTCGCGAACATCTCGTGGCTGCAAATGCCGCGTTGCAGCAACATCACGGCGGTGTGGATGAACTCGATGGGGAAGTGCCAGACGGCACCGCTGTCGATCATGGGTTGGAACATGGCGGCAAATTCCTCTGGCTCCATGTCGCCGGTGCCGTAGAGCGAGATTTGCTGCAACGTTGGCAATCCTCGGTCGTTCGTTCGATGGAGCGGCTTAGCGCTTACTCGTGTCTCGGTCATCCTCACCTCGCAATGCGGCCACGACGACAGGCCCGATGCTTGTCGCTCGGTCGCGTTACTCGTTTGGTGAGAAGGCTGCGCCTTTAGCACCTTCGTATTAGAAAGTCGATCCAGCGGCGCCACAAAGTTTGCCCCAACCGAAATCAAATCTCCAGTCGGCCAAGCAAGTTTTCAAGTTCGAGGTTATCATTAGCCGCTTGCGGCTCCTGTCCATGGGGACTTTCTTGCGTTCCTTAATCACGGCCCTGCATCCTTAGGTTGCCGATGTGCTATATTATGTTGAATTGAAGTTCTTTGCACAGCAGTCCCGAGCCTGAAATGAATATCGACAAATACGTTATTTCGATAAAGAGGCTTTATGTTGCGATGTCGGTTTTGGCAATTTCGGTCGGATACTTCGCGAGTGAAGAACAAAGACGCTTGAAAGGCGTCGCCCAGGCAATGGTGCTCGAAGGAGTGTTGGCGCTTTCAAAAAAGACAAAGGAACAACAGCTTTGGTCCAACCTGACATCAGAAACTCTTGAACGCGTATCCCAAGCAGCGAACTGGGATGCTGCCCGAGCTAACAATCGTTTTACAATCCTCCACCTTCGGAGAAAACTTGTAACGCCAAAGAACAAAAAGGATCACGAAAGGCGCCTGAAGAAAGCAAAACAGGAGTGGGAAAAATTCCTGGGAAACACTTACAAATCGGCTTTGTTTTTGCAGGAGATCAAGTCGCGATCATTCCAAATGAAAAAGTGCTATGCTGCTGCGTACCGAGGCGCTGGTGATGTAGAAAAAACCGTAAACAATATGATTTATCATTATTTCTCGGCGCGATTTCCGTTATCTAAAGTATATTTAATCAATTTTTCAAGATACTGCCAATTGTCTCTTGCTGGGATTAATTCCGTTGTCCTTATAGAACTCGATAAAAAGAATAGTTATAAGTGGCTTGTCGGATTACCCACTCATAATTTTAAACAATTGGATAAAACCCTTCCGGCAGATGTATTTCAAGCGAGTAAATTGTCTTTGAATAAGAAGGTATTTGAAAAAGAACACGAAGAAATATTGAGGAAATACATTAG
>DATKWR010000309.1:0-3664 GCA_035529475.1 Sedimentisphaerales bacterium
AGAAACCTGACATTGCCGGGCCGCTGGGCAGCCACTTTACGTTCGAGGACGTGCCGGGAACAAGCAGGATAATCGTAATCAGCAACATTCCCGAGGCGTACGAAGCTGTCGAGCAATTGATACTCCAACTCGATAAACAGAAGATGGCGACCAAAGACGTCAAGCAGGTTCGCGAGTGGATGGCCAGGCTTGTCACTGAGGGCCGGCTAAGAGTGCCGAGAAAACAGACTTCAATCAGCGGTCGATGCCTGGACGCCAACGGCCAGCCGCTCTCGAACGCTCAGGTCATGGTCTATTGCCGGGACTCCGGCCAGAATAGTGTTACGCGGGTGGCACAGAGCAGGACGGACTCCGAGGGTCGATTCAGATTAGGGCCGATCACTCCGCCGACTGAAGAAGACCAAGGGCATAAGAGCTACTTCGTATTGGTGCCTGCAAATGGTCACGGACCGGCGTGGGGGGCAGTCAATCTTTACGAAGAAACTATCGAACCCCTTGAACTGACCGCCCACAACTCGGCCGCCGTTAGCGGCCGCGTTGTTACTGAGGATTCCAAGCCTGTCGCTGGCGCACAAGTCTGGGTGCGTGGGATTATTTCGGCCGAAGCGACCGATGAGCCGCTGTCGGCAGTCAATCGCTTTTCCACACACGTGCCGCTGCCCGGCTGGTCCGCCACGACGGACAGCGACGGCTCGTTTCGCATCGCCGGGATTCCCGATGCCACAAGGATTCAATTGTTCGTATCCCACCGGGATTTCGCAGGAAGCATCGTTCACGTCAAAGCCGGATCGCACGCAAAGATCATAGTACAACCGGGAGCAGCCATTACAGGCCGGGTGTTGTACGGCAAGACCGGAAAGCCTGCCGCCGGCGTCGTCGTCGGGGTCCAGGGCGTTGAGCACATCTCGATTCCGGCTGGATGGATGGCCACCGGCGGACTGGCGGTAACAGATGAGCAAGGCCGATACCGGCTCGAATCCTTGCCCGGCGGCAAGTACAATGTTTACCCAGAAGCTGAGGATCTGACGGTGGTGGCCCTGGATTCTTTTGAAGTCAAGCCAGGCGAGGTGAGAGAGACGCCGGACTTGGTTTTGATCGAGGGCGGATTCATCGCCGGACGGGTCATTGACGAAGCGACCGGCAAGCCAGTCAAGCCCGGCCAACACTCGGACGTTGCCATTTACGGTCCCTCTCGTCCCAAGAGCGGGGCTGCTGTAGAAATCTCTCGGATTCGCGAAGACGGCTCATTCCGCATCCGCGTTGCGCCGGGTTCCAACTACATCTACCTGAGGCCGAGGGAGGACTGGGGCAGGGGGCGCATCAACCTTCGAAGCCCCTGGGTCGATGTGGCCGAAGGCCAGACCGTCGAAGTCGAGTTTAAGGTCCGAAAGCTCTCCGCAGAAGAATTGGAGAAAGAGCGCGCACCATGGCAGGCCCTGAACTCTTATGTTCCCCAGACGATAGACGAGTTGGAGAACTCGGCTAACAGGCTGAAACAACTGGGTCTGGCGATTGCCATGTATGCCAATGAGCATGATGACACTCTGCCTGATGGCTTGCAGCAACTCAAAGGCTATGTACAAGATCAGGAGCAGTTGCGTTGGCTGCTTGAGAATGTTGAATACCTGGGCAAGGGCAAAACACGACAGCCCAACGCTGCACGAATACCGATAGCCTACGATAGAACGCTGCTCCAACGGGATTACAGCGATTACAGCACGGAAGTTCTCTTTCTTGACTGTTCTGTACGCTTTGTTGGGGCTCCAGAGCTCGGAAACCTGGGCATCACCAGGGCACAACACCCGACGCAAACCAAGCCGGATGCGGCCATTGAAGGACGGGTCGTCTATGGCACGACCGGCAAGCCAGCCGTCGGCGTTATCGTCCAGGCCATGGAAGCAGAACCTGGTTCGACAAAGAATCCTCGGATACAGACAGTCACGGATGAGCAAGGCCGATACCGGCTCGAATCTTTGTATAGTGGGCAATACGGTGTCTGGGCGGAAGCAGAGAATCTGACGGCTGTTGCCCTTGACTCTTTCCAGGTCAAAGCAGGCGAGACAAGAGAATCGCCGGACCTGGTTCTGCTCGAGGGTGGATTCATCGTCGGCCGAGTCATTGACGAAACAACCGGCAAACCGATCAAGCCCGGCCAATCTTCGGAAGTGATCGTGTCGGGTCCGTCTCGCCCCAGGGACGGTCCGCGGGAAGCCTTCCCCATTCGCGAAGACGGCTCGTTTCGCATTCGTGTCGCGCCGGGCCAAAACTCTGTCTTCCTCAGACCAATGCAGAACCGCAGCGGAGCAGAAGAATACGCCAGTCTTCGAAGCGTATCAGTCACTGTGGACGACGGCGAGACCGTCGAAGTCGAGCTCAGAGTGCGAAAGCTTTCAAAGGAGGAAATGGAGGCGCAAACAAGAAGGCAGCAGGAGGAACCAGACGGTGGTGGAGGGCGAGTTGTGCGTTTTCCTGACAATAAATCGTTGGGGTCTCTACATATAAGGGATGATAATACATCCTGGCTTTCATTTAAGCCATGGCAGCCTTTGTGTGATGCAAAAGGCTACGTTGTTGTGCCTCCAGGCAAGGCCCTTTTGCTAGACATGACTGAAAAAACCAATGATATCGATTTCTCGTCTCTTGCCGCATTAGGGCCACAGGATCTTCAAGCACTTGTCGTTCAACGTACAAGAATAGATCTTCCTGTTGTGTCTCGTATGAATGATTTGCATTGGCTGCTTTTGGCTGGTAGTGGTACCCGCGACGGCGATCTTGCCAGTCTCATAGGCTTGAGCAAGCTGGAAAGACTGGATCTCACGCACACAAAGATAACCGATATTGGTGTCATTCATCTTGCCGAAGTAATCTCATTAAAGGATTTAACCTTAAGTGGAACAAAGATAACTGACGAGAGCATTCCTTATCTATTAGAACTCAGTCGCCTGGAACGTCTAGACCTGAGAAACACAGCCCTTACAGAAAACGGGATAAAGCGAATAAGAAAGGGTCTCCCCAATTGTCGAGTTCAGTACTGACCGCGGCAATATCGAAAGCCTGGCCAACAATTCATTCCAGGAGACGCTGTCGCGCATGCTCGCCGCGAGGACAACATTGCTATGGGGATGTTTGATAGTGATTTCATTTGTTGTTACTCTTCCAGCGTTTGGACCGAGAAAGGAAGCGAAATCCGCGCCGGCCCTACTCGGCCCAGGTTCTTCCAGATTTTTTGAAAAAGTTACAGTAACGAATCCCTGGCTTGGGCGTTTGTACTTTCAGCCGAGCCGCCCCAGAGGCTATTGATACTGATCAAGCCGACCATCGATCCGAAAAAGAAAGCTGAGGCTCGAGCCGCATCGGGGCCAGGGCCACGGCCCTTAGATTCCCTATGACCCTCTCAACAACGAACCCCGAGCTTTCGACGCCGCCGGCCGGGAGGGTTGTACTCAGCCTGGATTCTTCCAGATTTTTTTTAAGAATTGCCGTAACGAATCTCGGGCTTTGGCGTCTATAATTCCAGCCAGGCCGTATTTCATGTTCGACAAGCCGACATGGACCGAGCTGATTGGCCGGGCTGACAGCCGGGCGTGTTGAAATCGAGCCCCCATTGTAGTATTATTGACGGTGGGCGTACAGGAGCACCGATTATGAACTCTAATGGCAAATC